>DATILC010000339.1:0-5960 GCA_035476855.1 Solimonas sp.
TGGCGGCGATTACGCCGCTCTGGTTTTGAGGCTCTCTGGAGGTTTGGTTGCGCCCAAGGGCGCCTCACTTTTCTTTGCTTGCTCAAAGAAAAGTAAGCAAAAGAAAGAGCACCCCGGCATCCGCGGCCGCGCTGAAGCGCGGCAACCCGCGCGGCGGACGATTTCCGGGGCCGCGCTGCAGCGGCATCCTGCCGCGCATCGCTCGATTCGCCATCCATGGCGAATCGTCCCCGGAAATCGGCCACCGCACGGGCGCTCCTGCAGGGGCCCCGTGAAGCGGGCAATCAAGACTTCCGGCAGGAACCTCTAGCACGCAGATGGTGAGGACGGAGAGAGAAACCCACTTCCGTTCCTCTTCTAACATTCTCGATGATCCAGCGGACCAGACGCGTAGTCTTCGAACGACGCGCAATGGCAGTCACGGCGGGAGCCTGCCAAGGCCATCTTTGGGGCGCACATGGCGAACAGCACCGGGCGCGATAGCGGGAACAGCATCTTCGGCTTCGACTGGTGGAGGCATTCGATGCTCACCCCTCCAAAGCGCATGCCTGGCTCTCCACCAAGCCATACCGATAATAACTACCCATATCGGCACCACCCACCACGACGAGGCCGCCCCGCGGCGCATCCTCTCCCACGAGTCGACGTACGATTGATAGTTCACAACCGGGGCTTGTCTGACTTCCATGTGCCGCAGGGCTCTGCCAGGAAGGCCCCGAAGTGGAAAGGGCACTTCATACTCCCAGCGGAACTCAACCCGTTCGCCCTTGTGCGCCTGCAGGGATTCTGCCTCGTTTTTTGACAGGCGGATGCGATAGCGACGCTCCGCCCCGGCTTCCTGAAGTACGACCCATCCCGTCCGGCGTGCCTTTCCGATCTTCGTTGACTCACGTGCGTCGATCAGTATGCCGCTGGAGACGCGCAGTTCCTCGAAGGCCAGCAGTGGATTGAACAAACGATTCAACACGTCCGCCGCGAAAAGAGCCGTCGGAATGGCCGAAGCGATCGCGATCACGATGATCAGGAACACCGGCGCACAGCCGGATGGCGCCGGATTGCGCGGGCCGTAGACAACCCGACGCGCCAGCCGGAATTCTTCTATCCAGTGGCGCCACCCAGCCATGCCTTAGCCACGATCCCGCGCACTCTGCGCATGCGCCTGCAGCCCTTCGGCATCCGCAATGCGCCCCGCAATCTGCGCCAGCGGTTTAGCGCCCTCCGGCGTGCAATCGATCAGGCTGCTGCGCTTCTGGAACTCGTAGACGCCCAGCGGATTGCTGAAGCGCGCGGCGCGCGAGGTCGGCAGCACGTGGTTGGGACCGGCGCAGTAATCGCCGAAGGATTCCGGCGCGTGACGACCGAGGAACACAGCACCAGCATGACGGATCTTCGTCAGCAAGCCACGCGGATCAGCCACCGACAACTCCAGATGCTCGGGCGCGATGCGGTTCGATACCGCGGCGGCCTCGTCAAGATCGCGCACGGCGATCAAGGCGCCGCGATCGCGGATCGAGGCGCGCACGATCTTCTCGCGCGGCAGTTCCTTCACACGCTCCGCCATCGCCGCGGCGACGCGCTCGAGGTAGTCGCGGTCGGGCGAGATCAGGATCGCCTCGGAGTCCTCGCCGTGCTCGGCCTGCGAGAACAGGTCCATCGCGATCCAGCGCGGATCGGTCAGGCCGTCGCCGATCACGACGATCTCGGAAGGACCGGCGATCGAGTCAATGCCGACCTGGCCGAAGACCACGCGCTTGGCGGCGGCGACGTAGGCGTTGCCGGGGCCGACGATCTTGTCGACCGGCGGGATCGTCGCAGTGCCCCAGGCCAGCGCGGCCACGGCCTGCGCACCGCCGACCGTGAACACGCGGTCGACACCGGCGAGGTGCGCGGCGCCCAGCACGGCGTCGTTGAGTTCGCCGCCCGGCGCCGGCACGACCATGATGATCTCGCCGACGCCGGCGACCTTCGCCGGGATCGCGTTCATCAGCACCGACGACGGGTACGCGGCCTTGCCGCCGGGCACGTAGAGGCCGACGCGATCCAGCGGCGTCACCATCTGGCCCATGCGGTTGCCCAGCGCATCGGTGTATTCGAAGGGTGCGATCTTCTGGTGCTCGGCATAGGCGCGGATGCGCGTCGCCGCCTGCTCCAGCGCCGACTGCAGGTCCGCCGGCAGCGCGGCCCAGGCCTGTGCCAGACGCTCCTTGCCGATCTCCAGCTCCGCGGCGGCACCAACCGTGCGACGGTCGAAACGGTTGGTCAGCTCGACCAGCGCGGCATCGCCGCGCGCACGGATGTCGGCGACAATGCGGTCAACGGCCGTGGTGACATCCACGCTCTGCTCCGGCGCGCGGTCGAGCAGGCGCCCGAGCTGCGCGTCGAAGTCCGCGTCGCGCGTGTCGAGGCGGTTGATCTCCATCACGACTTCGCCACCTCGGCAATGCGCTGCAGCAGGTCCTGGATCGCGGCGTGCTTCATCTTCATCGCCGCCTTGTTGACGACGATGCGCGAGCTGACCTGGCAGATGACCTCGGTCTCTTCCATGCCGTTGGCCTTCAGCGTCGCACCGGTGGCGACGAGGTCGACGATGACGTCGGACAGGCCCACCAGCGGCGCCAGCTCCATCGAGCCGTAGAGCTTGATGATCTCCACCTGCTCGCCCTTGGCGGCGAAGTGGCGGCGCGCGATCTCCGGGTACTTGGTGGCGACGCGCAGGCGGCGTCCGCCGTACTCGATCTTCACGCCCTTCTTCGCGGCCACGCTGAGGCGGCAGCGCGCGATGTTGAGGTCCAGCGGCTCGTACAGGGAGTCGCTGCCGTGCTCCATCAGCACGTCCTTGCCGGTGATACCGAGATCGGCGGCGCCGTACTCGACATAGGTCGGCACGTCGGTCGGGCGGATGATCAGGAAGGACACGTCCTTGTTGCGCGTCGGTACGCGCAGCAGGCGGTCGATGTCGCCGGCCGGCTCCAGGCCCAGCTTCGCCAGCAGCGGCAGCGACTCTTCGAGGATGCGGCCCTTCGACAGGGCGATGGTGATCTGGCTCATGTCACTTGATGCGCGTGATGCGCCCGCCCAGCTGGGCAAGCTTGTCCTCGATGCGCTCGTAGCCGCGATCGAGGTGGTAGATGCGGTCGACAATCGACTGGCCCTGCGCCGCCAGTGCAGCGACGACCAGCGCCGCCGAGGCGCGCAGGTCGGTGGCCATCACCGGTGCACCGGTCAACATTTCCTTGCCGGTGATGATCGCGGTGTGGCCTTCGAGATTGATGCTCGCGCCCATGCGCTGCAGCTCGGCCGCATGCTGGAAGCGGTTCTCGAAGATCGACTCGGTGATCACGCCAGTGCCCTCGGCCAGGCAGTTGAGCGCCATGAACTGCGCCTGCATGTCGGTCGGAAAGCCCGGGTGCGGATGGGTGATGATCGTCACCGCCTTGGGGCGACGGCCCTGCATGTCGACCTCGATGAAGTCCTCGCCGGTGCGCACGAAGGCGCCGGCCTGCTGCAGCTTCACCAGCACGGCATCGAGCAGGCCCGGATCGGTGTGCGTCACGCGCACGTGGCCGCGCGTCATCGCCGCTCCGGCGAGGAAGGTGCCGGTCTCGATGCGGTCCGGCAGGATCGTGTGCTCGGCCGGCTGCAGTTCCTTCACGCCCTGGATCACGATCGTGGTCGTGCCGGCGCCCTTGATCTTCGCGCCCATCGCCGTCAGGCAGCGCGCCAGGTCGATGACCTCCGGCTCGCGCGCGGCGTTCTCCAGCACGGTCTCGCCATCGGCCAGCACGGCGGCCATCATCAGGTTCTCGGTGCCGGTGACGGTCACCGTGTCGAACATGATGCGCGCGCCCTTGAGCTTCTTCGCCTTGGCGTAGATGAAGCCGCCCTCGACCTTGATCTCCGCGCCCATCGCCTCCAGGCCCATCAGGTGCAGGTTCACCGGGCGTGCGCCGATCGCGCAGCCGCCGGGCAAGGACACCTGCGCCTCGCCGTGGCGCGCGACCAGCGGGCCGAGCACGAGGATCGACGCGCGCATGGTCTTGACCAGCTCGTAGGGCGCGATGTGCGTGGTGATCGGCCGCGCATTGACGGTGACGCTGTTGGCGCCCTCCGGCGTGACCTCCACCCCCATCTGCTTGAGCAGCTTGTAGGTGGTCTTGATGTCCTGCAGCGCCGGCACGTTGTGCAGCGTCAGCGGCTGATCCGACAGCAGCGAGGCGCAGAGGATCGGCAGCGCGGCGTTCTTGGCGCCGGAGGCACGCACCTCGCCCTTGAGGCAGGCGCCACCTTCGATCAGCAACTTGTCCATGTCAGCTCGCCCTCGTCTTCAGCTGCAGTGCGTGAATCTCGCGGCCCATCTTCTCGCCCAGCGTGGCGTAGACCATGCGGTGCTGCGCCAGCGGCAGCTTGCCGGCGAAGGCCGCGCAGACCACGTCGGCCTCGAAATGCGCGCCGTCGTCGCCGCGCACCACGACCTGTGCGCCGGGCAGGCCGGCCTCGATCAGGGTTTTGATTTCTTCTTTCGTCATCATGGGGGTGTCACTTCTTGAGCTTGTAGCCGGTCATCAGCATCCGCAGGCAAACCACGGAGGCAACCAGGAAAAATCCGAGGCTCCACAGCAGGCTCTGGACCAGCGGCACATCAGCCTGTCCAAAGAACCCGTAGCGGAAGCCGTCGATCATGTAGAAGAACGGATTGAGGTGCGAGGCGTGGTACCAGAATTCCGGCAGCGCATGCACCGAGTAGAACACGCCGGAGAGGAAGCTCAGCGGCGTGATGAAGAAGTTGGTGAACGCGGCAATGTGGTCAAACTTTTGCGACACGATGCCGGCGATCAGGCCCAGTACCGACAGGCTCGCCGAGGACAGCAGGAACATCGCCAGCAAGGCCAGCGGCTCGCGGATCGGCAGCTGCACGAAGGGGATCGTCACCAGCAGCATCGCGCTGGCGACCAGCGTGGTGCGTACCAGCGCCGCGATCACGTAGGCGCCGAACCACTCCCAGGGCCCCAGCGGCGCCATCTGCAGGAACACCAGGTTGCCCATGACCTTGGACTGGATCAGCGAGGACGAGGTATTGGCGAAGGCGTTCTGGATCACCGTCATCATGATCAGGCCGGGCAGCAGGAACTCGGTGTAGCCCACGCCCGGGTAGACCGAGGCGCGACCCTGCATCGCCTGCGCGAACACCAGCAGGTACAGCAGCGCCGTGATCACCGGCGCGGTCACGGTCTGGCCCAGCACGGACCAGAACCTCATCACTTCCTTCTTGAGGAGGGTTTGAAATCCGATTTGGTCAGGCGTCATGGGCGGCCTCCCGATACGTCCATGTGACTGCCTTCCGGCCGCGCCATCCCTGGCGCGGCGTCCGCCGGGTCGGATGTCCACTGGACATCCGACAAGTCCCGGCAGACCCAATCTGATCCGGAGTCATGCCGCTTTCCTCCCGGTCAGCTCGACGAAGATGTCCTCGAGGTCCGGCTCGCGCGTGTGCACGTCCTCGATCGCGATGCCGGCACTGCGCAGCGTGTCGAACACCGTCGCGATCGGGTGCTGCGCGGTTTCCAGCTTGAGCTCGACCGTGCCGTTGACCTCGCCCGACACCAGCGCGCGCAGTCCTTCCGGCAGCGCCGCGCCATTGGCCAGCTTGAGCCGCAGGAAGCGGAACGGGTGCCGCGCCAGCAGCTGCTGCGTGGTCTCGATCACCTGCACCTGTCCGTGGTCGAGGATCGCGATGCGCTCGCACAGCTCCTGCGCCTCTTCCAGGTAATGCGTGGTCAGCACCACGGTCGTGCCCTTGCGGTGCAGGTCGGTCATGAAGGCCCACAGCGTGCGGCGCAGTTCCACGTCGACGCCGGCGGTGGGCTCGTCGAGGATCACCACCGGTGGCTTGTGCACCAGCGCCTGCGCCACCAGCACGCGGCGCTTCATGCCGCCGGACAGCGCGCGCATCGGCGAATGCG
>DATILC010000340.1:0-5363 GCA_035476855.1 Solimonas sp.
GCCTGCCATTGCGCCGGCGAAGGTTCCGGGTTGCCGCGGATCAGCCAGCGCAGCGGCCCGGCCATGCGGCGGCCCTCGCGCAGGTCGATGCCATGACGGCGCGGGATGGCGGGAGCAGCGGAGCCTTCGGCCATGATTGCAGCCTCGATTGCCGCCGGACCGGCGACAGGACTACGCTATTGCGAGTACTTACTCGCATTCAACTCGCATCAACCCCAAAAGCTCTTTTGCCACGGATTACGCGGATGAACACGGATCAAGATCAATCGCTTGCGACGCCAATGCCGATCACCCCAGGTGGTGAAGACCGGACTGCCGAAAAAATCTTGTAGATCCGCGTCGATCCGCGTAATCCGTGGCAACTGCTTTTTTTCCAGGATCAGGGGAGCCCATGCGCAAGCAGCCGGCACAGCAGCGCTCGCGCGACATGGTGGCCATGCTGGTCGAGGCGGCGGCGCGCACGATCGTCGAGCGTGGCCTCGACAACGCCACCACCAACCATATCGCCGAGGCCGCCGGCGTCAGCATCGGCTCGCTGTACCAGTACTTCGACAGCAAGGACGCCATCGTCGAGGCCCTGCTGCAGCGCCAGGCCTCGCAGCTGCTGCAGGTGGTCGACGGGCGCCTGCGCACGCTGATCGATGCCGATGCACGCAGCATCACGCGCGGCATCCTCGAAGCGGTGTTCGACGCGGTCGAGGCCGATCCCTGCCAGCGCGAACTGGCGCGGCACTGGGACCGCCTGCGCACGCGCAGCACCTTCCGCGCGCTGGAGCAGCACATGATGGAAGCCTGCCGGCTCTACCTGCTGCGCCATCACCAGGACTACCGCGTCGACAACCTGCCGGCGGCGCTGTTCGTCGCGATCAACGCGCTGCACTACACCGTGGCGCACTACCTCAGCCTGGAGCGGCCGGTGCTGGCACGCGACGAGGTGATCGGCGCGCTCAGCGACATGCTTGCCGCCTATGTGCAGGCCGGCAGCAAAGAAAAAGGGCGCGACCGGAGTCGCGCCCGAAGGAAAGGCCCGGTCCAGGGAGGGAACCGAGCCGGGGGAGACTAAAGGAAGTTCTGCATGGGTCCGTGACAGGGCTTCGACAGGCTCAGCCCGAACGGTGAGGTCATTGATTCCGTTCGTGGTGAGCTTGTCGAACCATGAACGGAATCAAGCTCTGCAGAGTTCCCCAAAAACTCACTTCTTCGGCTGGTGTGCCTCGGCCTCGATCCGCAGCAGCACCTCGTCGCCGACCGCCGGCACGTACTTGTCGATGCCCCAGTCGCTGCGCTTGATCTTCGCGCTGAGGTCCGCGCCGCAGGCCCAGACGCCGGCCAGCGGATGCGCCTTGCAGCTGAAGGCATCGACCGTGAGCGTCACCGGCCTGGTCACACCATGCATGGTCAGGTCACCCGTGACCGTGACCGGCTTCTCGCCTTCGAAGACGGCGGCGGTCGACTTGAAAGTGATCAGCGGGTACTTCGTCGCATCGAAGAAGTCGGCCTTCTCCAGGTGGTCGTCGAGCTTGTCGACGCCGGTGTCGATCGACTCGACCTTGATCGTCGCCTCGACCGCCAGGGTTTTCCTCTCCGGGTCGTACTTCACCAGGCCGCTGGTCTCGTCGAAGCGGCCGCGGAAGGTCGAGAAGCCGAGATGGCTGATCTCGAACGTCGGAAAGGTGTGGGTCGGGTCGAGCTTGTAGCTGCTTTCCACCGCCTGCGCGGACAGCGCGGTGGTGGACAGCAGGATCGCGGCCAGCAGGGTCTTGTTCATGCAAACGCTCCTTGTCGGGGCTCAGCGCGCGGGCGCGAGCATCAGGCGGAAACTCACCGGCACTTCGTTGGCGACCAGATCACTCTCGTTCCACTCGCCGCCGCCGATACCGAAATCGCTGCGGCGGATGCCGAACTGGCCGCTCAGGAGAGTGGCGCCATCAGGCTGCTGCTGAGCGCTGAAAGGCACGCTGATCTCGCGGGCCTTGCCGCGGATGCTGAGCGTGCCGCGCGCCTCGTAGCGGCTGCCGCCGAGGCTGCGCACCGCGCTGCTGCGAAAAGTCGCGCGCGGGAAGCCGGCCTGGTCGAGCCAGGGCTTGTCGACCGCGACCTCGTCGGCCTCGGCGCTGCCGGCATCGACGCTGGCGATGTCGACGCTGATCTCCGCGCGGGAGGCCTCGGGCTTCGCCGGATCGAACGCCAGCCTGGCCTCGAAGCGGCGGAACTGCCCCTCTACCGGCACGCCCATCTGCTTGACGCTGAAGCGGATCTCGCTGTGCTTCGGATCGATCGCGCGTTCCGCGGCGGCGGCCGCAAGGCTGACGCCGGACAGCAGCAAGGCCAGCAGCAGCTTCCTCATTTGCGCTCCCCCCGCGGGCGCAGGCCCGGCAGCATGCGGGCCAGCACATCATCGCGATCATGGAAGTGGTGCTTCAGTGCCGCCAGCGCATGCACGGCGATGACCAGCAGCAGCCCGGTGGCCAGCAGTTCATGCACTTCCTCCAGCTGTTTGCCCAGGGCCTTGTCCTTGCCGATCAGGTCCGGGATCGGCAGCAGGCCGAGGTACACGGTCTGGTAACCCTTGGCCGAGCTCATCAGCCAGCCGGACAGCGGGATCGCCAGCAGCAGCAGGTAGAGCAGGACATGGGAGAGGCGCGCCGCGGCCTGCTCCCAGGCCGCCATCTGCGCCGGCAGGGCCGGCGGCCGTGCCCATTGCCGCCACAGGATGCGCAGCACTGCCAGGCCGAAGACGGTCACGCCGATCCACTTGTGGTAGCTGAAGTAGCGCAGCCGCGTCGGCGACAGCGCCATGTCGGTCATGGTCCAGCCCAGCCAGAACGAGCCGACCAGCAGCAAGGCGGTCAGCCAGTGACCCAACTGCGCGGTGACACCGTAATCCTTGCTTGATGCTGGAGCCAATGCAGGTCTCGACGGGAGTATCCGGAAGTACATGCTATCGCCCGGCGTACAGTTCAAAAAAGCAAATAGTTCTGAACGCTTGGTTCAGATAAACCGAACTCTTCAAGTTCTGCGGTCGCCTGCCGCTATCCGATCCAGAGCCATTACATGCAAAAGGAGTCGCCGGCCCGGGTCGCCCTCGCCCCGGCCGCAGCCCGACATGCCACCCTCCACCCGCACACCGCCGATGCGCCCGCTAGCCGCGGGCGTCGTGCTGGTCCTGCTGCTGGTGCTGTGCGGCGCCTGGATCACGCTGCGCAGCTACGCCGACCTGCAGGGCATGGTGCGCGACGAGGTGCAGCTGCGCTTCCTCTCCGGCCGCCTGCTGCATCTGCGCGAGCGGCTGGCGCAGTCGGCACGGCTGGCGGTCGAGACCGGCCAGCCGCAGTGGCCGGCGCGCTATCGGCAGACCCAGCCGCAGTTCGACGAGGCCCTGCGGCAGCTGGTGGCGGTGGCGCCCCAGCGCTCGGTCATGGACTCCCCGACCTGGGCAGCCAGCGCTGCGCTGCTGTCGGCGGAGAACGACGCCCTGGCGCTGGTCGAGCTGGGTGAACGCCCGGGAGCACTGGCCCTGCTGACGGGTCGCGAGTACGAGAGCCGGTTGATCGCCTATGAAGAAGGCCTCGCCGCGATGGGCGATGCGGCGATCGAGCAGGCGCAGGCGCGCCTCGACGAGCAGCGCCGCCAGGTCTTCACCGCGGCCCTGCTGGGCCTGGTCCTGCTGGCCCTGCTGGCCGCCGCATGGGCCTGGATTTCCGGCCTGGTGCAGCGCTACCTGGCCGCGGTGCAGGGCGCCGAGGCGGCGCTGGCCGAAGCCAACCACGAACTGGAACGACGGGTGCGCCTGCGCACCGCCGAGCTGAGCGATGCCAACCAGCAGCTGCGTCACGAGATGACGCAGCGCACGAAGATGGAACTGGAACTGCGCCAGGCGCAGAAGCTGGAGGCCGTCGGCCGGCTCGCCGCCGGCGTCGCCCACGAGATCAATACACCGGTGCAGTTCGTCAACGACAGCTGCCATTTCCTGCATGACGGCCTTGCAGCCACCGCGGAGCAGATCGAGCACTGCCGGCAGGCGCTGGCGGCGGCGGCGCGCAGCCAGCTGACGCCGGAAGAGGCCGGCCGCGTGCTGGCGCGGCTGGAACAGGATGCTCCCTACTTTGCCCAGCACATGCCGCAGGCCAGCGCCCGCGCGCTGGAAGGCCTGGAGCGCATCGCCCAGATCGTGCGCTCGATGAAGGAGTTCTCCCACCCCGGCGCCCGCACCCCGATCCCCACCGACCTCAACCGTGCGATCCAGAGCACGCTGACGGTGGCGCGCAGCGAGTACAAGTACGTGGCCGACGTGCATACCGACTTCGGCGAGCTGCCGCTGGTGTACTGCTATCCGGGCGATCTCAATCAGGCCATGCTCAACCTGGTGGTCAACGCGGCCCATGCGATCGCCGATGTCGCACCGGGCAGCGAGCGCCGTGGCTGCATCAGCGTGCGCACACGGACGGAGGAGGGTGACGCGGTGATCGAGATCGAGGACGACGGCTGCGGCATTCCCGAGACGCTGCGCGAGCGGATCTTCGAGCCCTTCTTCACCACCAAGGAGGTGGGCCGTGGGACCGGCCAGGGCCTGGCGATCACCTGGGCCATCGTCGTCGAGCGCCATCACGGGCGCATCGAGGTCGAGTCCGCGCCCGGTCGCGGCAGCCGCTTCACGATCCGCATTCCGCTGGTCCAACCGGAGGGCGCGACCCTGGCGCGGGTCGCCTGAAGCCAGGGAATTCCCATGGAAGAAACGATCCGCCCGACCCTGCTCTGCGTTGACGACGAGCGCCAGCTGCTCGACAGCATGGGCCTGTTCCTGCGCCGCCGGTATGAACTGCTGACCGCGGAATCCGGCGCCGAGGGTATCCGCCTGCTGCGTGCCAATCCCGCGATCTGCGCGATCATGTCCGACATGCGCATGCCGGGCATGGATGGCATCACCTTCCTGCACGCGGCGCGCACCATCGCGCCCGACGTGCCGCGCATGTTGCTCACCGGCTATGCCGACATCGACACCGCGCTGGCCGCGATCAACGATGGCCGCGTGTTCCGCTTCCTGCTCAAGCCCTCGCCGCCGGCGCAGGTGCTGGAGGCTTTCGAAGCGGCGCTGGCGCAGTACCATCTGGTCACTGCCGAGCGGGAACTGCTGGAACACACCCTGCGCGGCGCGGTGGAGGCGCTCAGCGACGTGCTGTCGCTGAGCCAGCCGGCGGCCTTCGGCCATGCGGTGCGCATCAAGCTGCTCGGCGGCGAACTGGCCGGCGTCCTGTTGCCACAGCACCGCTGGGCGGTGGAGGTGGCCGCCATGCTGGCGCCACTGGGCAGCGTGTCCCTGCCCTCGGAGGTCGCCGACAAGCTGCACGACGGCCGGCCGCTGA
>DATILC010000341.1:0-23077 GCA_035476855.1 Solimonas sp.
AGTTGCACAGCCGGCGGTTCCTGCGGCCAAGCTCGCGCCGGCTCCGGTCGCCGTCGCTGCCGTTGCGCCGCCGCCGCCCGAGAAGGCCGTGATCGAGAGCCTGCCCGCCGCCAAGCCGGTGTCGGATTACGAGGCCTTCACCCGCGTCGAAAGCACGCGCCTGGATTTCATGGGGCAGTTCCGCAGCTATGCCAGCGTCGACGATGTCTTCAACCAGCTGGAAAAGGGTGGCTTCGCTCCGGCGCTGACCTCGAACCACCGCAAGGTACCGGAGGAGTTCCCGCCGTATCACCTCGATCGCATCGACGTGAGGGAGTACAAGCACCTCGGCGCACCCGGCCAGCTGACGATGCAGTTCTTCAATGACCGGCTGTTCGAGGCCGAGTTCGAGCCGGAAGACGCCGATGCCTACCACGGCGCCTTCCAGCGCAAGTATCCGAGCCTGAGGCCGAACAAGATCGGCCGTGCGGAACTGCTCAATGGCTACCTGCGCATGGCCAGCAGCCTGGACCTCGCGGTCAGCGACGTCGGCCGTACCCTGCACACGCGGCCCTTCGCCCTGTGGCAGGACCGTCGCCTGGTGGTGCAGCGCGACGGTTGGGACGCGCGCTACGCCAAGGAATTGTCCCGCTGAACCTCAGCGCCCTCGAAGCTCCGCGAGCGCGGCAGCTTCGAGGGCCGATGCTTCAGTGGTGATGACCGCCGGCGCCGTGGACGTGGCCGTGGGAAATCTCCTCCAGCGTGGCCTTGCGTACCTCGGTGACTTCGACGTCGAAGTTGAGGGTCTCGCCGGCCAGCGGGTGGTTGCCGTCGACGGTGACCATGTCGCCCTGCACCGCGGTGACCGTGACCTGCATCGGGCCCTGGCTGCTCTGGGCCTGGAAGCTCATGCCCGGCTCGATCTTCGGCACGCCCTGGAAGGCGCGCTTGGGCACCTGCTGGACCAGGCTGTCATCGCGCTCGCCGTAGCCTTCGGCCGGGGCGATCGTGACCTGCAGCTTGTCGCCGGCCTGCTTGCCGGCCAGTGCCTTCTCCAGGCCCGGGATGATGTTGCCGCTGCCGTGCAGGTAGACCAGCGGGTCGCTGCCCTGGGAGCTGTCGATCACTTCACCCCGGCTGTTGGTCAGGGTGTAGTGGATCGAGACGACGGAGTTTTCTGCGGCTTGCATGGCGGCGCCCTGGGCAAGAAAAAGGGCCGACATGCTAGCAGAACCGGTTCCCGGCGGCCCTGATGGCCCTGCTGCAGGTCAAGGTCAGCCCCGGCGCCTCGCGCAATGCCGTCAGCGGCTGGATGGGCGATACGCTCAAGCTCAGCGTCACCGCCGCCCCCGAGCGCGGCAAGGCCAACGAGGCGGTGATCGCCCTGCTGGCCGGGGTCCTGGGCCTGCCCAAATCGCGGCTGCAGGTGGTCCGCGGCCAGACCCAGGCGACCAAGCAGCTGGCGGTCGAGGGCCTGGACCAGGCCGAGCTCTGGCGCCGCTTGGGACGGGGCGCCATCCTTGGCGGGACCTCTGCTTCCTGAATGACCCACAGCCCATGCTTGGCTTACTTCGGCATGACATTGAGTCATGCCTCAGCGGGGCCAAGCATTCCATGGCCGGGCGTTCGGCGGGACGGATGTCCACTGGACATCCGTCTGCCTCCGCCTCACCTGACATGCGACAATAGGCCTTCGTTTCAGATCAAGGCTGTACGATGTCTGCCGCCCCCAGCGAGGTCCAGCAGGACCTCCGCGTGCTCCAGCAGGAGCAGAACAAGCTCAACAAGCGACTGCGCCGCCAGGTCGGCCAGGCGATCATGGACTACAACATGATCGTCGACGGCGACCGCGTGATGGTCTGCCTGTCGGGCGGCAAGGACAGCTACACCATGCTCGACATGCTGCTGCAGCTGCAGCAGAAGGCGCCGGTCAAATTCGAGCTGCTGGCGGTCAACCTCGACCAGAAGCAGCCGGACTTCCCCGAGCACATCCTGCCGGAGTACCTCAAGGCGCTGGGCGTGCCGTACCACATCATCGAGCAGGACACCTATTCGGTGGTCAAGCGCGTGATCCCGGAAGGCAAGACCATGTGCTCGCTGTGCTCGCGGCTGCGTCGCGGCTCGCTGTACAGCTATGCCGCCGAGCACGGCTACACCAAGATCGCGCTGGGGCATCACAAGGACGACATCGTCGCCACCTTCTTCCTCAACCTGTTTCACGGCGGCAAGCTTTCGGCGATGCCGCCCAAGCTGCAGTCCGACGACGGCCGCAACGTCGTGATCCGCCCGCTGGCCTACTGCCGCGAGCGCGACATCGCCGCCTACGCGCAGCTGAAGAAGTTCCCGATCATCCCCTGCAACCTCTGCGGCTCGCAGGAACAGCTGCAGCGCAAGCAGGTGCGGCGGATGATGGACGGCTGGGAGAAGGAGCACCCGGCGCGCATCGAGCAGGTGTTCGCCTCGCTGACCAATGTCGCGCCCTCGCAGCTGGCCGACCCCAAGTTGTTCGACTTCGCCAGCCTCGGCGGCGACGCCAAGGCCGGCAGCGACTGGCTGATGCCGGGCGCGGAGCCGGTCGATGTTTGACGACCCGCAGAAGCTCTACTTCTTCTTCGACTACATCTCGCACAACGCCTGGCTGGCCTGGAACCGCGCTCCGGCGCTGGCGCAGCGCCATGGCCTGGTGCTCGAGCCGGTGCCGGTGCTGTTCGCCGGCCTGCTCAACGCCCATGGCCAGAAGGGCCCGGCCGAGGTGCCGGCGAAGAGCCGGTGGATGCTGTGGAACGTGCTGCGCAAGGCGCGTCAGCTGGGCATCGATCTGGCGCCGCCGCACAGCCATCCCTTCAACCCGCTGCTGGCATTGCGCCTGTCCTGCTGCGCGCTGCCGGCGCCGCAGCGCCTGGCGCTGATCGAGGCGCTGTTCCGCGCCACCTGGGCCGAGAGCCGTCCGGTCAGCGAGGCCGAGGCCCTGCGACCGCTGCTGGCCGAGACCGGCCTCGACGCCGACACCTGGCTAAGCGCCGCCTCCTCCGAGCCGGCCAAGTCGCAGCTGCGCGACAACACCGACGCGGCCGTCGCCGCCGGCGTGTTCGGCGTGCCGGCGATGCGCGTGCGCGGCGAGCTGTTCTGGGGTTTCGACGATCTTGAATACCTTGAGTTGTTCCTGCAGGGCGCCGATCCGCTGGGTGCGGACCGCAGTGCCTACCAGGACTGGCTGTACGTGCGCCCCAGTGCGCAAAGGTTGCGCTGACATGGGCCTGCGACGCTGGCTGACACTCCTGCTGGGCCTGCTGGCGGCGCTGCCGTCACTGGCGCAGGCGCCGTCCGAGGCCCCCTTCCTGTGGGAGGTCGAGGGCCCGAAGGCGCGGCACTACCTGCTCGGTTCGATGCACCTGTTGCCGAAGGATGCAGGCCAGCTGCCGGACGGCCTGGAGCGCGCCTACCTGCGCGCCGCCGAGCTGGTCTTCGAGAGCGACCTGGCCGCGCTGTCGACGCCGGAGATGCAGTTCAAGCTGCTGGAGGCGGCCAAGGCCGACAAGCCGCTGAAGGCGCGGATCGCGCCGGCGCTGTACGAGCGCCTCGCCGGCCGCGCCGCCGAGGTGCAGATGCCGATGACGGTCTGCGAGCCGTTCCGCGCCTGGTTCTGTGCGCTGACGCTGGAGATCTTCAACTACCAGAGCGCCGGCTTCCGTCCCGACCTGGGCATCGACCAGCAGTTCTACCAGCGCGCGCTGGAGGACGAGAAACCGGTGCACTGGCTGGAGGAACCGCAGGCGCATATCGGCCTGTTCACCACCATGCCGGAGGCTCAGGCCGAGCAGTTCCTGGCGGCGACGGTGGACGAACTGACCGAGGCCGGCAGCACGCCGCAGGCCCTGCTGTCGATGTGGCGCGAAGGCGATGTCGTCCGGCTGGAAAAAATGGCCGCCGAGTTGAAATCACACGCGCCGCCGATCTACCAGCGCCTGCTGGCCGACCGCAACCGTGCCTGGCTGCCGCGCCTGCAGGCCGCGCTGGACGGCGACACGGTACAACTGGTGGTGGTGGGCGCCGCCCACCTCTATGGCCCCGACGGGCTGGTGACGCTGCTGCAGCAGAAAGGCTATCGCCTGAAGCCGGCCGCTGCTGCTGCCGTGCCCGCCGAGTCGGTCACGGCGCCGGCCCTGCGCCTCAGCGCCCGCCGCTGAGGGCCGGACCGCCTCAGGGCGGCATGATGATCGACTTCAGGCCGGCGTCGGGCTTGGGGCCTTCCGGCTTGGGCTTCGGCTCGGCGGGGGCCGGTGCAGGCACAGGCACGGAGGTTTCCGTGCGCGAGAACTTCGCGGTTGACTCTGCCGATTCCGACGGATCGTCGACATAGCGCTGCGGCGCCAGACCGGGAATAGCGCTGCGGCTGCCGATGGTGGCGCTCAGGTCCGCGGCCGTGACCTCCACCGACTTCGCCTTTACCGGGGCAGCCTCCACCGGCTTTACTTCGACCGGCTTTATCTCCACCGTTTTTGCTGCCACCTCGGCCATCTGTACCGGCGCCGGCGCTGTCTCCGCGGCGCTGACCGCCATCGGAGCCTCCACGGACGGACGGGTGACGGTCTCCACCACCATCGCCCGTACCGGCGGCTCGATCTCGGCGGTGCGCTCCAGCGGGCCTTCCCGTACCGGCAGTTCCTCGGTCGCGGCGCCGTCCATCCAGGCCTGCACCGCCGGGTGCATCAGCATCTGGAACATGTATTCGCGCTCGATGCCGTCCAGTGGCACCTGGTACTGGTGGAAGCGCAGGGCAACCGGCGCGAACATCGCGTCGACGATGCCGAACTTGCCGAACAGCCAGCCGCCCTGGCCATGCAGCTGCCGTGCCTCGCGCCATAGCGCGCGGATGCGCGCGATGTCGACGGCGGCCTTCTCGCCATAGGCCTGCGGCATCGGCGGGCGCAGGGTGTCGAAGGGCAGTTCATGCCGCAGTTCGGCGAAGCCGGCATGCATCTCCGCTGCCATCGCCCGCGCCATCGCCCGCGCCGCCGGCTCCAGCGGCCAGGCCAGCGGCAGCGCGAAGGTTTCGGCGGCGTACTCGCAGATCGCCAGCGATTCCCAGACGCGCAGCGCGCCATGGTGCAGGCAGGGCAGCTTGCCGCTGGGCGAGTGCTCGAGGATGTGCTCGCGCGTGTCCGGACGGCCCAGCGCGATGCGGACCTCTTCGAATTCCACGCCGTGGTGGCGCAGGAACAACCAGGGTCGCAGCGACCAGCTGGAGCGTGATTTGTCGGCGATGACCAGAGTCAGCTTCTGCATATCCTCTTCCCTGCGTTTACCATGCTCGTCGATCCGGCCAGGCCGGATCCTGCCCGAATCCATTCGGGCGCCGAACCGATCATAACAAGCCGCCGATGCCGTGAAGCCCCGCGCCGTCACCATCCTGCATGCCTGCTGTGCGCTGGCCCTGGCCGGCTGGGCCGTGGCCGCCAGCGCCGGCATCGAGGTCCAGGTCAGCGGCCTGGAGGATCCGGAGAAGGAAAACGTCGAGCTGCGCCTGCGCATCCGCACCATGGCGAAGTCGCCGGACCTCGACGACCTGCTGGTGGAAGGCCTGCATGCCCGCGCCGAGGACGATATCCGCGCCGCCCTGCAGCCCTATGGCTACTACAGCCCGGTGATCGAATCGAAGCTGGAAGGCACCGCCCCGGACTGGAAGGCCAGCTATACCGTCGACAAGGGGCCGCCGACGCTGATCACGCGCATCGACGTCGCGGTCGAGGGGGCCGGCCAGGGCGACCGCATCTTCCGCCGCGTGTTCCGGCGCTTCCCGCTGACCACCTGGGAGCGCCTGCAGCACGCCGAGTACGAGGCGGCGAAGACCGCGCTGTCGCGCGCCGCCTATGCCGAGGGCTACCTCGACGCGGTGTTCGCCACCTCGGAAATCCGCGTCAACCCGGAGGAGCGCAGCGCCGAGATCGAGCTGATCCTCGACACCGGCCCGCGCTACTTCTTCGGCCCGGTGACGGTGGAGCAGCAGATCCTCGATGAAGGCGTCGCCGAGCGCTACGTCACCATCCAGCCCGGCCAGCCCTTCGACCCGCAGCAGCTGCTCGACACCCAGTTTGCGCTGACCGACCTCGATTACTTCCAGAGCGTCGAGATCGAGCCGAAGCGCGACCAGGTGAAGGACGCCCAGGTGCCGGTGCTGGTCCACACCACGCCGCGGCCGCGGCGTAAATGGGACCTCGGCGTCGGCTACGGCACCGACACCGGCGCGCGCGCCTCGATCGCCAACGAGGTGCGGCTGCTCAACCGCAGGGGTCACAAGATCCGCGGCGAGTTGCAGGTCTCCGAGTTCAAGAACAGCCTCAGCGGCGAGTACCGCATCCCGCTGGGCCGCAAGGCCGGCGAGTACTTCGGCTTCGGCGGCGCCTCGCAGACCGAGCGCTACGAGGACGGCGAAAGCTTCAAGTACTCGCTCAATACCGCGCTGTACCGCTTCCCCGGCCATTGGAAGCGCAAGTGGTATCTCATTTTCGAGCACGAGGAATCCGAGCTGTCGGACCGCGTGCAGACCGCCGACCTGCTGATGCCCGGCATCGAGCTGAGCCGCAGCGAGCTCAACGACCCGATCGTGCCGCGGCGCGGCTGGAGCCTGTTCACCGACGCCCACGGCGCGCAGAAGGGCGCGCTGGCCAGCGCCTCCTTCGTGCAGGCGCGCTCGGTGCTGCGCGGCGTCTATCCCTACCTGCGCCGCGGCCGCCTGCTGGGGCGCGTCGAGTACGGGGCCAACCTGGTCGACGACTTCGACGATCTGCCGGCCTCGCAGCGCTTCTTCGCCGGTGGCGACCAGTCGGTGCGCGGCTACGATTACCAGTCACTGGGGCCCAGGGACGACCTGGGCAAGGTGGTCGGCGGCAAGTTCCTCGCCAGCGGCAGCCTCGAGACTGACTACTTCTTCTGGGACCAGTGGGGCCTGGCGGCCTTCTATGACGTCGGCGGTGCCGACGACAACGCCTTGCCGCAGCTGTTCCACGGCGTCGGCGTCGGTGCGCGCTACCGCTCGCCGGTGGGCTATATCCAGGTCGACCTGGCGCATCCGCTGACCGGCGACGACGGCGGCATCAAGCTGCACTTCGGCGTGAGGGTCGGCCTGTGAACGCGCCGCTGAAGCGGAACTGGAAGCAGCGCCTGCTGCTGGAACTGCGGCACCTCGCCCAGCTGCTCGGCGGGCTGATGCTGTTCACGCTGATGGTCGCCTGGGTACTGGGCACGCCGGCCGGCACGCGCTTCGGCATCGGGCAACTGCAGCACTGGGTGCCGGGACTGCAGATCGGCGCGGTCGAGGGCAGCCTGCTCGGCCCGCTGGAGCTGCGCCGGCTGGTGTTCGAGAACGAGGGCGTGCGCGTGCACATCGACCGCGCGCGGCTGGACTGGCGGCCCTGGTCGCTGTGGCTGCGGCGCCTGCGCATTCGTGACCTCGACGTCGGCCATGTGCAGGTCTGGGTCAAGGACCAGCCACCCGACAACACGCCTTCGGACCCGCCGGTGAGCCTGCCGCTGGGCCTGCGCATCGACCGCGCGGCGGTGGCACGGCTGGATTTGCAGCTGCCGCGCGGGCAGCCGCCGCTGCTGGTGGAGAAGATCGAACTGCAGGGCCGCTGGGTCGGCAGCCGCGTGCGGCTCAAGCGGCTCGCCGCGACCCTGCCGCAGAGCGGCCCGCTGGAGGCCAGCGGTAGCGTTCGCCTGAGCCGCGAGCGCATCCGTATCGATCGCCTGCAACTCAAGGGGCCGGGCGAGACGCAGCTGCAGGGCTGGTTTGCCTATGTCGGCGAGTTCGACCTGGGCCTGCAATGGAAGGAGCTGCGCTGGCCGCTGCTGGGCGAGGCGCAGTGGCGCAGTCCCTCCGGCAAGATCAACGCCGCCGGCAGCTTCGACCGCTTCCGCTACGATCTGAAGACCCGCCTGGCGGAAGCGCGGGCGCAGATCGACGTGGAGGCAGAGGGCGAGGGCAGCCGGCAGGCTTTGCAGCTGAAACGCCTGGCCGCGCGCGGCCTCGGCGGCCGTCTCGATGCGCGTGCCGACGTCGCCTGGGCGCCGCAGCTGCGGATCGAGGCCGACGGGCAGTTCAAGGGCATCCATCCCGAGCAGCTGCTGCCGGAACTGGCCGGCGTGCTCAACGGCCGCTTCAAGGTCGATACCTCTCTGGTCGACAGCAAGCCGCAGATCGACTTCGACGCCACGCTGGACGACTCGGTCTGGCGCGGGCACCGCATCGAGCTGCAGGCGCGCGGCCGCTACGCCGGCGACACGCTGACGCTGAGCAAGGGCGAGCTGCGCAGCGCCGGCACCCAGCTGCGCGTCGAGGGCCGGCTGTGGCCGACGCTGGACGCCAGCGCCGAACTGGCCAGCCCGGACCTGTCGCCGCTGTGGCCGGGGCTGGGCGGCCGCGTGCAGGCGCAGCTGCAGGCCCAGGGCCCGGTGCAGGGGCCGCGGCTCAAGGCCGATGTCAGTGCGCAATCGCTGCGCTGGCAGGCGACCTCGCTGGCGGCGCTGACGCTGCAGGCCGAGGCCGACCTGCGTGGCGAGTTCCGGCCCGACAACCTGCTGCTGCGCGGCAAGCTCGACGCGCGCCAGTTCGACGGTGGCAGCTGGCGCGCTGCGCAGCTGACACTCGACGGCGATCTCGACACCCGCGGCCGCACGCAGCTGGCTGCCAGGCTCAGCGACGCCGTGGCCGGCATCGGCATTGCCAGCGCCACGCTCGACATCAGCGGCAACGTGCGCCAGCAGCAGATCCGCCTTGCCGCCAAGACCGACGAGGGCGATGCCGAGCTGCTGCTGCGCGGCGCGGCCGATCTCGCGGCGCTGCGCTGGCGCGGCCAGCTCGCCTCAGGCCGGCTGGCGCCGGAGAAGCTGGCGGCGTGGACGCTGGACGAACCGGCAGCGCTGGATGTCTCCGCCAGCGAGCAGTCGCTGCAGCCGGCCTGCTGGAGCAGCGATCCGGCGCGCGCCTGCCTGCGCCTGCTGCGCAACGCACAGCTGCAGCGCCTGGCGCTGCGCCTGGAGCAGTTCCGCTTCGCCTACCTGCAGCCCTACATGCCGGAGAAGTGGCGCGTCGACGGTGCCATCGGCGGCAGTGCGCAGGTCGACCTGCGGCCCGATGGCCGCCTCGGCCTGCTGCGCGCCGACCTCTCCACCACGGCGGGCAACTGGAGCGTCGGCGAGCGCAAGCTGTTCGAGTTCAAGCCCGGCCAGCTGCAGCTGCTGCAACAGGGCGAGGGCGCGCTGCAGGCCCTGCTCGATCTGCCGTTCGCGCAGGGCCTGGTGCGCCTCGACGCACGCCTGGCCCCCGGCGCGGTGCTGATGCAGCGACCGCTGTCCGGCGAGCTGCAGCTGGCGCTGCCGGAGCTGGACTGGCTGCGCCTGTTCACGCCGGAAGTCACCTCGGTGCAGGGTTCGATCGACGGGCGTTTCCGCCTCGCCGGTACGCCGGCGCATCCGCTGGCGCAGGGCGAGCTGAACCTGCGCGAGGCCAAGCTGCGGCTGGCGACGCCGGGCATCGAGATCAGCGGCATCCGCGGCGTGCTGCGCGGCGGCGCCGACGGCCTGCTGGCCCTGGACCTGTCCGGTTTCTCCGGCGGCGGTGAGATCCGCATCGCCGGCAACATTGATCCGCGCACCGATCCGGTCGCCGCCGACATCCGCATCAGCGGCAAGGATTTCCAGGCCGCGCGCCTGCCGGACGCGCGCATCTGGGTATCGCCGGACCTGAAGCTGAGCCTGCAGCAGCGCCAACTGAAGATCGAGGGTGAGGTGCAGGTGCCGCGTGCCGAGATCACGCCGGCCGATTTCGCCAGCGGCAGCGGTCCCAGTTCCGACCAGCTGATCGTCGGCCGCGACGGCCGCCCGGCGGAGCCGAAGAGCCTGCTCAAGCTGCTCGCCAACATCCGCCTGGTGCTGGGCGACAAGGTCACGTTCAAGGGCTACGGCCTGACCTCGCGGCTGACCGGCGCGGTCGGCATCACCGAGGAAACCGGCCGCGCCACGCGCGCCACCGGCGAGATCAGCCTGGTCGGCGGCCGCTACAAGGCCTACGGCCAGGACCTCAGCATCAAGACCGGCCGCCTGATCTACGCCGGCGGCTTCATCACCGAGCCGGCGCTGGAACTGCGCGCCGAGCGCGCGCCGACCGAAGACGTCACCGTCGGCGTGACCGTGCGCGGCACGCTCGATCACCCGCAGTTCAGCCTCTACTCAACGCCGGCGATGACCCAGCAGCAGCAGCTGGCCTGGCTGGTGCTGGGCCGTCCGCTGGAAAGCAGCGGCGGCGACGGCGACCGCTCGATGCTGGCCAATGCCGCGCTGGCGCTGGGCCTGTCCGGCGGCGATTTCCTCGCGCAGCGCCTGCGCAGCAGCGTCGGCATCGACGAAATCTCGATCGGCTCCAAGCCCGGCGAAAGCTCCGACCGCGCGCGGCTGACCATCGGCAAATATCTCTCGCCCAAGCTCTACGTCAGCTACGGCATCGGCATCTTCCAGCCGGGTAATGTCTTCAAGCTGATCTATGACCTGGGCCACGGCTTCAAGCTGCAGACGGAGTCGGGCGTCGAGGCGGGCGGGGATCTGCTTTATACGATTGAGCGGTGACCTGATCCCGATCCAATTTTGGTGTTCGCGTCACGCAGGTTGCTGCCGCTGTGACTGGCAAGACACCAAGCGGCTTCACCGCAACGGCATGGTCAATCTACTTTCTTCTGCGATGCGAGCTTCGGGTCCTGTCCCTCCGTCGCCGCAATGCCGGTGGCCGCCGCGATCAGCGGGACCAGGCGCGCGGCGACCTTGCGATGTCCTTCGACGGTCGGATGGATGTGCGTGAAGCCATCGAAGTCGCCCGGGCCCAGCCAGCCGCGGGTGTCGACATGCACGATCCGCGGATCGCCGATCTCCGCGATGATCTGCTCGATGTAGGTCGACTTCGGGAACGGCAGGCCTTCGATGCCCAGCAGGCCCATGGCGAAGATCCACGCGTCCGGATAAGCGGCGCGAATCTGCTCGATATAGGCCTTGTAGCCCTGCCGGAACTCCGCCGCGGGCGCAGGCCAGTCGTTGGTGCCCTGGTTGACCACGACGATCTCCGGCACGAAACCCGGATCGGAAGGCGAGCCCTGGAAATTGAGGCCGAAGGTCTCGGCGGCCTTCGGTACGCGGCCGTCGCCGCCCTTGGTGATGCCCTGCGCGCCGAAGCCGACCTGGTTGGACTCGGCCGCGAAGGTACGGGCCGTCAGGTAGGCATAGGTGGTGGCGCCGTCGCTGCATTCGGCGGAGGAGACATTGCAGCGTGCGAGCACGCCCTGGGTGATGGAATCGCCGTAGAACTCCATGCGCAGCCTGCTGGCCGGCGGTGGTGCCAGCAGGCGGCTGGCGGCATCCAGCTCGAAGCCGCGCAGTTGCAGCGCCGATTCGAAGGGCGGCTCCCAGCGGTTGCCAGCCTCGTCGACATCCTTGACCACCAGCAACACCTCATGCACACCGGGCTGCAGGCCGTCCGCGAGGTCGATGTGCTCGCGGTCGACGATGTACTTCACCGATTCGCCTTGGTCGATGCTGACGTAGATCTGCGGCGGATAGCGGATGCCGGCGACATCAAACAGGGCGACGAGCCGGCTACCCTGGAAGTTGAAGCGCAGGCGCGAGCCGGAGTTGTTGGTGGTGGCGACGGCGCCCCTGTGCCAGTGGCCCTCGTAGCGCAGGTCCGGATGGTCGGCGGAAACGATGCGGACGTTTTCGGCGCGCCCGGTCGGAGTCGCCGGGTCGGGGCAGCCGGCGATCGCGGTCGCGGCGAGCAGCAGGGCGAGTAGCCGCTTCATTGCGGCGTCGCCGGGGTAGCTGCTGCGCAAGGCCAGGCGCTGCCCGATTTCCGGTAGCGCTTGAAGAACTCCCACGACATTTCCGTGCCGCTCGGAGTGCCGGGATCGATGGCAGGCGGCACCGTCGCATCGTCGGTCGCGCCGGGCCATCCATGGTCATGTCCCTGGATGCGGACGTGGCGGACGATGAGACAGCCCCCGGTGTCGCGGTAGTCGTCGACCTCGTAGGGATAGCCTCCGGGATTCGGCTCGACGCGGCTCGACGTCGGCATCAGCGGAAACGGTCCGCTGGTGGTGCCGGACACCACGAGGTTGTTGGTCATCAGCCATTGCTGCACGGCGTTCACGCCGTTCTGCGGGTAGATCACGGTGTCCTGGTCGCCGTGCATCTCGAGGACCGGCACGACACGGGCGTTGGGGCCCATCGCCAGCGCGGCGAGCTGGGCCTGCAGTTGCGGATGGGACAGCATCGGCCCGATCGGCTGGAAGGCATCGGCGATGGTCGACGCATAGGGGCCTCCGGCCATGATCCCGATCGCGGCGTAGAGATCGGGATAGCTGGCCCCCATGATGCTGGTCATGAGCGCGCCGGAGGACGAACCGACGATATACACCCGTTCCGGATCGACCGACCACCAGCTCATTGCCAGCCGGGTTAGTTCGGCAATGCCATCGGCATCGCCGACACCGCGCTGCCACTCCGCCGGCTCGTAGAAACGCCAGCAGCCCAGTGGATGCGCGGCGGTCGCGGCGCCGTCGTAGTCGGGGAAGATCACGATGAAGCTTTCGCGATTGGCCAGCTCGCCGTACAAGGTGCCCGTGACCTGCTGCTCGGCGGTCCTGCCGCAGCCGTGCACGTTGACGACCAGCGGCAGCGGCCGCTGCGGATCGTACGAAGCAGGCACATGGACCAGGGCGCGATAGCCGCCCAGACTGTTGGCGTAGCGGATCTGCTCGACGTGGGGCTCGCCTGCCGGCGCGTTGCCGGAGGGACCAGGGGAATCGCCGCAGGCGGCCGCGAGGGCCGCCACCAGGAGGTACAGGTAGCGCAATCGATTGATGCTCATTGTGGTTGATGGATGTGTTTCAGCAACTACCGCCGCCCGCCGCCAGCTCTCCCTGCAGTGGCAGATCGCGTGACGAGGCGCCGACCGAGATCGCGTAGCAGCCCGGCGCGATGCGCCAGTCGCGGCTGCCGACATCCCAGTAGCTCAGAGCCCGCGCATCCAGCGGGAAGCGCAGCGTCGTCGATTCGCCCGGTGCCAGCCGCACGCGCTGGAAGCCCTTCAGTTGCCGCGGCGGCTGCGGCACCGCCGGTGAGGGTTCGGGCAGGCCGATGTAGAGCTGCGCGACCTCGGTGCCGGTGCGTTCGCCGATGTTGGTCAGCGTCGCGCGAATTTCGCCCGCGCTGATCTGCAGGTCGGAATAGCGGAACTGCGTGTAGGACAGGCCGTGGCCGAAGGGATAGGCCGGCGCCACGGCGTGGGCGTCATGCCAGCGGTAGCCGGTCAGCAAGCCTTCCGGATACTCGGCGACGTTGGCGATGCCCGGGTACTGCGATGGATTGCCCGCGACCGGGGTGTCGCCCTCGGCCGCCATGAACGTCAGCGGCAGGCGGCCGCCGGCATCGACATCGCCGAACAGCACGCGCGCCAAGGCCGGGCCTGCTTCCTGGCCCGGATACCAGGCTTCGAGCAGGGCGGCGACGGCATCGCGCCAGGGCGTCAGCACCGGGCCGCCGGTTTCCATCACGACGACGCTGCGCGGATTGGCGGCGGCGACGGCGCGGATCAGGTCGTCCTGCGGCGTGGGGCCTGCCACACCCGGCAAGGGGCCGCAGTCCAGCGACAGGCAGGTCTTGTCGGTGCCTTCGGTGGCGTGGTCGCGCACGAACACGATCGCGACGTCGACAGTTGCCGCCAGCGCCGCAGCCTCGGTGGGATTGCTGCCATCGTCGTAGCTCACGCTCACCGCAGGCCCGGCACGGTCGACGATGGCCTGGCGCGCCGCCTTGAGCTCATAGGGCGCGACTGCGGACGACCCGCCGCCGTTGACATAGGTCTCCGCGACCACGCCGATCACCGCGATCGAGCGCGTCGCCGCGCCCAGCGGCAGCGTGCCATCGTTCTTCAGCAGCACGATGCCCCGCTCCAGGTTCTCGCGCGCAACCGCCGCATGCGCGTCGCGGTCGATCAGGCTCTCGTCGCTGGGGAAGGCAGCGCGGTCGAAGAAGCCATGACGGAACAACGTGCGCAGGACATTGCCGACGCGCGTGTCGATCACCGCTGCCGGCAGCTGCCCGGTCAGCACCGCGAGTTCCAGCAGCAGCGGCGTGTAGAACACCGCGAACGGCATCTCGATGTCGGTGCCGGCGAGCGCGGACTGCACCGTGTCCTTGGTGGCGAGCACGTAATCGGAGACGACGAAGCCATCGAAACCCCAGTCCTCGCGCAGGACCTGCTGCAACAGATGACGGCTGCCGCAGGACGGCGCGTCGTTGACCGCGTTGTAGGCGCACATCACCGAGCCGGCGCCGCCTTCCTTCACCGCAGACTCGAAGGGCGGCAGGTAAAGCTCGCGCAGCGTGCGCTCGCCGACACGGGCGTTGATCAGGTTGCGCGAGCCGATCAGCGAGAAGAACGGCTTGACTCCGACCTGCCCCTCCTGGGTGTTCACCGCCAGATGCTTGACGTTGGCAATCACGCCCTGGCTTTGCACGCCCTGCACCCAGGGCGCCGACAGCCGGCTGGAGAGATAGGGATCCTCGCCGTAGGTCTCGAAAGTACGGCCGGCGAGCGGCATACGCATGACGTCGACGGTCGGCGCATGGATCAGGTCGTTGCCCTTGTTGTGCACCTCGTTGGCGATGGCTTGGCCAACGCGGTAAGCCAGCCGCGGATCGAAGCTGGCCGCCAGTGCCAGCGGCGAGGGAAAGGCCGTGGCCTGGCCTTCGCGCGGACCCATCGGACCGTCGGACATGTACAGCGGCGGCAGCTCCAGCTCGGGGATGCCCAGCACCGTACCGGTGGCCGGTTCGCCGGTGGAAATATCGCCGGCCATCAGGCCGATCTTCTGCTGCAGCGTCATCGCCGCCAGCAGCCGCTGCGCACGCGCCGCGGGGTCCAGCGTCGTATCGCACCAGGGATGATCGCCGCAGCGGCTGGAGCCGGCATCAGGACCCGCGCCGCGCTCCTTGCCGTTCGCGCCCGGCCCGCCGCTGCTGCAGCCCTCAAGCAGCAGCGCGACAAGGAGCGCACCGGCCGGTGTAGCGAGCCGCCCGATCATGGCGCGGCCCCGGCGCAGCTCGCGCCGCCGCGCGCGAATGCGGACTGCAGCGGCAGCTCGCGAGAGGACGAACCGGCATACACACGGTAGCAGCCCGGCGCGACCTGCCAGTCATGCCGAGCGACGTCCCAGTAGGACAGCGCCCGCGCGTCGAGTTCCAACGTCACACGGCGCGACTCGCCCGGCTGCAGCAGGAACTTGGTGAAGGCCTTGAGCGCACGCGGCGGTTGCGGCACCTCGGGCCCCGGCGAGGGCAGGCCCAGGTAGAGCTGCGGCACGGTCCAGCCGGCGCGCGAGCCGGTGTTGAGCACGGTCAGCGTCGCACGCAGGCCGGTGCCGCGATCCTCGATCGCCAGATGGCGCATCGCGAACGTCGTGTACGACAGTCCGAAGCCGAAGGGGAAGGCCGGCACGATGTCCTGCTGGTCGAACCAGCGATAGCCGACGAACACACCCTCGGAGTAGTCGGCGTCGACGCCGCCGGGATAGCGCTCCGGATGCCCGGCCGTCGGCAGGTCGGCTTCGCGTTCGGGAAAGGTCGCGGGCAGGCGGCCGCCGGGGTCGACATCGCCGAACAGCACGCGCGTGATTGCGCTGCCGGCGTCGGAGCCGGGAATCCAGGCGGCCAGCAGTCCGCGCAGCGCGCCACGCCAGGGCGTCAGCACCGGCCCGCCGGTTTCGAGCACGACGACGGTGTTGGGGTTGGCGGCTGCCACCGCCTCGATCAGCGAATCCTGCCGGCGCGGGTCCTGCAGGGTATCCAGCGGGCAGTTGAGCGACAGGCAGGTACGGTCGACGCCCTCGACCGAAAGATCGGAGACGAACACCAGCACCACGTCGGCCGCGGCGGCGACGGCGGCGGCCCGTGCGGCATCGTCGCCCGGGTCGTAGCGCACCTCGACCCCGGGCCCGGCGCGCTCGGTGATCTTCTCGCGCGGCGTGCTGAAGACGAAGGGCGAGATGCCGGCCGAGCCGCCGCGCTGCTGGAAGCGGTCGGCATCGGCGCCGATGATGGCGATGGATTTCAGACGCGAGGCCTCCAGCGGCAGCAGGCCGTCGTTCTTCAGCAGGGTGATCGCCGCTTCCTCGACCTCGCCGGCGATGCGCGCATGGCGCCCGCGGTCGATGCGCGCCTCGTCGACGGCATAAGCGGCACGATCGAAGAAGCCGAACGCGAACAGCGTGCGCAGGATCGCGTGGATGCGGGTGTCGATCAGTTCGCTGCCGATCAGTCCCGCGAGCGTCAGCGGCGTGACCACGGCGGGGCCGTAGATCACACCGGGCCAGGGGTCGAAGTCGAGCCCGGCCCTGAGTCCCGCGATCGGGTTCTTGACCCCGCCATAGTCGGACAGCACATAGCCCTCGAAACCCCATTCGTCGCGCAGGAGCTGCTGCAGCAGTTGCTCGCTTTCGCAGGCATAGGGGCCGTTGACGCGGTTGAGCGCGCACATGACGCTGCCCACGCGCGCCTCCTTGACCGCGGCCTCGAAGGCCGGCAGGTAGATCTCGCGCAGCGTGCGCTCGTCGACCACCGCGTTGACGAAGAAGCGGCTGCCGAGCGGGCCGACGCCGAAGGGAATCTGCGTCGGGAACGCAGGGCCGTAGCCCTCCTGGTTGTTGGCGGCGAAATGCTTGACGTTGGCAATCACGCCGCGCTCCTGCGCGCCGGTGATCCAGCCCACCGCCATGCGGCTCACCAGCCAGGGATCCTCGCCGAAGCCCTCGAAGGTCCGGCCGTTGTGCGGCACGCGCAGGATGTTGACCGTAGGCCCGAACACCACGTCGTTGCCCTTGGCCTTGGCTTCTTCGGCGATCACCGCCGCATAGCGCTGTGCCATCGCCGGGTCCCAGGTCGCGGCCAGGCCCAGCGGTGCGGGCAGCGCGGTGGCCGGGCCACCGGAGCGCGCGCCCATCGGGCCGTCGCTGTAATAGATCGTCGGCAGGCCGAGGCGCGGAATGCCGTTGCTGGTGCCGGTGTGCGTGCCCGCGCCGCCGAACAGCCCCAGCAGTTCGTCACCGGCCAGCAGCGAGATCTTCTCGTCCAGCGTCAGTGCCGTCAGCAGCAGGTCGGCGCGCTGCCGCGGCGGCAGGGACACATCGCACCAAGGGTGCACGCCGCAGCGTGGCGGCCCGGCGCCGGCCTGATCCGGTGCCGGGCTGGAGGAGCGACCACCGCCGCAGGCGGCCAGCGCAAGCGCGAGCGCGGCGGCGATGCCGCGCAGCAGCTGCAGCAAGCTCATGTCGCGGCGTCCGCGAGGCGGTACTGGCTGGTCGGGATCACATCGAGGCTGCCCGGCTCGATGAAGCGCGCCACGCTGTCCATCATGCGCTGCAGGTTGTGGCGGAACTTCGCCTCGTCGCCCGGCGCATCGAAGAAGACCTTGTAGTCGCTCATCGCCGCGGCCGGAAAGCATTCCTCGACGATGGCATCGATTGCCGGCGCGTCGTCGGTCAGTGCATGCACGACGAGGTTCTGGATGTATTCGAAGCTGGACTGGGTGTCGATCGCGACCTGCGTGTGCGAGTTCAGCCAGATGTTGCGCCAGTGCGCCGCGTCCAGGCGCGGCGGGCGCCGCAGCAGCGCGATCTGCGCGAAGCCTTCGGTGCGCTCGCCGGGATGCGGCGGATGGCGCCGGTTGCGCAGCGGCTGCGATTCGACCACGCGGTAGCCGGCGTGGCGCACCGCGCAGCCGGCGACTGCAGCATCGATGCCGCGGCGCAAGGGTTCCGCGGCGGAATCCAGCCACAGGCTTACCAAGGCATCCGGCCCCGGCTGCATGCAGGCCTGGCGCAGCCCCACCGCCGCCTTGACGTCTTCATCTGCCAGGTTCAGTTGCAGGTCGCGGGCACCGGCGGCGCGCAGGGTGCGGACCAATGTGGCGCGCAGTCGGGTGGCGAAGACATCGGCATCCGTTCCGGCCTCGCGCCAGAGGAGATAGATCACTTTTTCCATCGGCCCGGGCCTCTCGTGCTGCCTGCGCCCGATGGCAGGAGTGCACCGGGACCGCTGCAGTCTGGAGAGCACAGGACGCCAGCGTCTTTGCGCAGGGTGACAAGGTCTTTGCGAATGACGCCATTCGGCGCCGGGCAACCGCCGGGGTCAGCTTGAGGGTTTCAGCATCTGGCGGCGCCAAAGCCCGGGTGCGCAGCCGTACCAGGCCGTGAATGCGCGGGTGAAGGTGCTCTGGTCGGCGAAGCCCAGCAGGGCCGACACTTCCTTCAGTTCCAGCCGCGGATCCCGCAGGTAATCCGCCGAAAGGCCGCGCCGCACATCGTCCAGCAGTTCCTGGAACGATAGCCCGTGCGCAGCGAGATGTCGCTGCAGGCTGCGGGGGCTGGTGTGGCATTTCGTCGCCAGCGCGCCGAGGGTCGGTGGCTGCTTGCGCATCAGCTGTACCAGCTGTTGTCTCAATTGCCGGAGCTCCGGAGAGCCCGGCGCGATCTCCTGCAGCAGCCGGTCCGCCTGCGCATCGAGCATCGCCAGCAGGCCGGCGTCCGGGGCCCGCAGCGGCAGGGAAAGAACCGAGATGGGAAAGACCAGGCGCGGCGCCGGCTGGTCGAAACAGACTTCGCCGCCAAAGAAGTCCGTGTAGGGCTGAAGGTCCGCCGGTGCCGGGCCGACGAAGTCGGCGCGCTGCGCGTTCCAGGCGACGCCGGTCAGATCCCGCATGAACAGCATGGCGGTGCCGAGCATGACTTCGTCCCATAGCTGGCCTTTCCAACGGCCTGCCACTGGCCAGCGCAGGATCATGCGCGGCCCTTCCATGCGCGATTCCGGTGGCTCGATGTCGGTGATCAGCGCGTGGTAGCGCTGGGCACGCTGCAAGGCCTCCATGACGTTGCCGCAGGACAGGAGCAGGTAGCCGAGCAGGCCCAGGTTGCGCGCATTGACGCGGGATGCGACGCGCAGGCCGAAGGCGGCCTCGCCGGTGGCGGCCGCCCCGCGCTGCAGCGCGGCCAGCCAGCGATCACCTTCCCACCGCGCCACGCCGAGGTCCTGCCCCTTCGGTTCAGGCTCTCCCAGTACGGCCTCCGGATCGAGCCCCTGCTCGCGCAGATGCTGGTACAGCAGGAGCACGTAGACCGTGGCGATCGCGGGGAGGGTCATCGCCGCATTATGCCGCGCGAGAACGGGGTGCCGGCCATGGCCAGCACGATCCGAAAATGCATGGAGCGCTCCGCACCCAGGCGAGATCGCGAGCCCCCTTCCCTGCACCGCCACGGTGGCCGGTCCCTACCTGGTGCGGCGGCGCTGCCAGGCCGCTGCCATCAATCCCGCCAGCAGCCCCAGCCCCGGCGCACCACCGCCGCTGCCACCGCTGCCCGCCGGCAGCGCGACGCTGCCCTGCGCCGGGACGAAGGTATCGCCCGCCGAAGCGCTGAGGGCGCTGCTTTTTCCGCCGAGTTGGCCGAGCCCCACTGTGAACACGGCGAGGCCGCGCGCATCCGTGGTCTTTTCGATGCCGGCAAATTTCACGCGAGCCCCCTGCACCGGCCGCACATCGCCGTGGATGTCGGACGTCACCCGCACACTCACGGTGGCACGGCCGCCGTCGACCTGCACGCTCGGCGTGAGCGTCAGCGGCATCGCCTTCGGCAGGGTATCGGTGCAGGGGCCGACCTCGGGCAGGCCGTCGTAGTCCTTGCCCTTCCAGCTCGACTGGAACGAACCCGACATGGTCGTCGACGGTTCCGTGCCGGCGGGCGGCGGCGGCAGCACGGCGACGAAGCGCAGGTCCGCTGTCACCGCACCCGCTGCCTGACCGGCCAAATCGCTGACTTTCAGGTCGGTGGTCACGCGCGCGAGATAGGGCGCGGTGCCGGTCATGGTGGCGTTGCCATCGATGACGTACTCGCCGTCATCGCTGTAGCCGCTGAAGATCGCGGAGAACAATCCGCCGGCGACGTTGCCGAGAACCGTCAGCAGTACCGAACCACTGTGCTGTCCCTTCAACCAGTACACGCCGGGGAAATCGTAGCCGGACCGGTAGCCCTGCGGCGTCGGCGCCCAGTCGCCTACCACGGTCTGCATCAACGGCTGCGGCGCGGTCGGCGGCCGCGCGATGTGGGCGATCAGCAGCTCGCTGGGGGCCGTGCCCTTGTGCTTGACGTAGAAGTTGGCGTCCTCGGCCGGCAGGTCCAGCGAGCGCTGCTGCAGCAGGATGCGCGTCGAGTCGGGACTCCAGACCTGCTGGCCGGCGAGATTGTTGGCGCCGATCAGGTTGCCGCCGCGGTAGACGTTGAGCGGCTGGCCGACCAGGCGGCCGTCCTCGTCGCCACCCGGCGGCAGCAGCCAGGGCTGCAGGTCGCAGGCAAAGCCGGGCCGGCTGGAGATGTAGTAGAGCCCGACCGGCGCGAAGATCGGCACGCCGAGGGCCGGTCGCGCCGGGCTGGGCAGCACGCTCAGCGGCGTCAGGCGGTTCTGCGTGCGCCAGGAGGCGAGCAGCAGCAGGCCGCCGTCCGGCGAGTGGGCGCCGTCCTCGTTCCAGTCGGGATAGGTCGCCAGCGGCGTCATCTCGCCGGTCGCGAGATCAATGCGGATCTGCTCGGGCATGCCGGTGCGGGTGCTGAAGGCGAGGATCGAGCGGCCGCCGTCGGTGAATGACTTGAGCTCGTACATCGCCGTGCCTCGGGCCCAGGCCGCGGCGTCGCCATCGAGCGGCCCGCTGGGGCCGCGCGGGTTGACCACGCGCTGCTCCGCCAGCGTGTAGCCCTCGTCGCCGCGCACCAGCCGCGCAATCGTCATCAGCAGGCCGTTGGTGTGGATCACGGTGTAGCCGAGATGCTCGCCGTCCGGCGCGAGGTGGTAGGTGCGGCGGCCGATCATCGGATGCAGCAGCGATTCGTCGCCTGCCGGATCGACCGGCAGCCAGCGATGGCTGGCGCAGGCGAACAGCGAAGGTGCGCACTCCAGCACGAACAGGCGATTGCCCAGTTCCTCGGTCAGCAGCATGCGCTGGTTGTCGGGGAAGGCGTAGGCGAAGCCGCCAGTGATGCCCGGATGATCGTCCATGCCGCAGCTGAGGCAGCGCAGCTGGCTGCCGTCGGCTTCGGCGATCCACTCGCGGCCGCCGTTGTAGTCCTGGAACACGATGTGTTTGCCGTCCGGCGACCAGGTCGGCCCCCAGGGCATGACGCCCGCCGGTACCGGCACGCGCTGGTGCTCGATGGCGTAGTAGGGCATGGGCGCCGCGGCCGCCGGCAGGGCGGCCTGCGGCAACACGGCGAGCAGGGACGCGAGCAACAGTGCGCATGGCCCGAGCCCGCCCCGGGTATGCAGAAGCAATTGCGAGCGGGATGCGTCGGCGGTCGCATTCTGGTGGTCGGTATCTTTCATGGGCCTCTCCCGGCAATAGATACGGTACGTACCGTATCTATTTAAATCCCGAATGGCCGACCTGTCAAACAGGAGCCCATGCGCCGCGGTGAACGGCACGGTCCGCGTCTCCGCCCGTGTATTCTTCTGCGCGCATGCCTCCGTCGCCGACCAGACGTCCACAAACCGTCATGAACTCCCCAGCCACCCCGTCCGCTGGCCGTGTCGGCGGACGCCCGCGCAGCGCAAAGTCCGAGCAGTCCATCATCCAGACCACGCTGCGGATCCTGCAGGAGCATGGCTATGCCGCCCTGACCATCGACCGCGTGGCGGCCAGCGCCAAGGTCAGCAAGTCGACGATCTACCGCCGATGGCCGACCAAGGAGCATTTGGTGCTCGCGGTGTTCGAGCGCATTCCGCTGGCGGCTGCACCGAAGGGGCGCAGCCTGGAGGAAGACCTGCTGACGATGGCCGCGCAGTTCACCAGGAGCATGCGCGAGTCGCCGATCCAGTCGGTGCTGCCGCGCCTGGCAGGCGAATGCGTGGACAACCCTGCGCTCGCCGAGGCGCTGGTACGTGTCAACACGCAGCGCCGCGAGCCCATGCGCATGCTGCTGCAGCAGGCCATTGCGCGTGGCGAGATCGAGGCTGCGACCAACATCGATCTGGCGATCGACCTGATCCAGGGCGCGATCGTGTCCCGCGTCTTCCTGATGGTCGAGGAACTGCGTCCGGCCTGGATCCGCGAACTGGTGGGCGTGCTCAAATCCGGCTTCGGCAGGAAGGCGCCGCCGCCGCGGAAGCGTGCAGGTACGGCCGGGAAACGCTGACGTCCGAGCTGACCGGACCTGGCGGATTACGCGGTGCTAATCCGCCCTACCGCGGCGGCGAATAGGTACAGACCCAGACTTCCGCCGCCTCGCAGCGCGCACGCGCGCAGCCGACTTCACGCGTGCCGGCGGCGACGATCTGTGCGTACAGGTTGCAGCCGCCACCGGACTGGCTGCAGCTGGCGGTGGCGCTGTTGTAGTAGCGGCGGCCTTCGTCCCAGCGTGCGACCACTTGATCGGCACTGCGCAGCCAGCCCTGGTAGGGCTTGCTGGAATAGGCCTGGAACAGGTTGTCGCGGTACTGCGACCGGCGCGCGGAATCGGGATTGAAGCGCAGGCGGCAGTCTTCCGTGGCCAGTTGGTCGGCCCAGCGCTGCGCCTCGCTGGCATTGGCCGATGACCAGCCCAGCGCGGCAACGCCGGCCTGCTGGCGCAGGTGGTTGTGGGCTTCGAGCATGCTGGCGAACGCCATGGGTGCGGGTCGCGCCTTCACGGCGGGTGTCGGCGTTGGCGATGGCGGCGGCACAGGCGCCGCAACAGGCGGCACAGCGGCGGGCTTGGGCTTCGGCGGCTTCGCTGCGGGCGCGGGTTCCGGCTTCGGCGGGCTCGGCTCGGGCATCGCGACCGTCGTCGGTGCCGGCGGTTCTGCCGCAGCCGTTTCCACCGGCGCTGGCGCTGGCGTCGGCGCGACGGCGGGTGCGGGTGGCGGCAGGGCTTGCACGACGGGCGCCGGCGCGGCGGGCTCGTCCCGCATCAGGATCGCGACAGTCGCCAGCAGGGCCGCGACCCCCGCCGCCACGATGCCCCGGAGCAGCCAGGCGGGCTTG
>DATILC010000342.1:0-5361 GCA_035476855.1 Solimonas sp.
CCCGACGACGCCGAACTGCAGCGCATGGAGCAGTTGCTTGATGACGCGCTGGCCGCCGGCTTCGTCGGCCTGTCCTCGATGACGACGCCCTGGGACAAGCTCGACGGCGAGCGCTACCGCTCGAAGTCGCTGCCCTCGACCTTCGCCACCTGGAAGGAATACCGCCGCCTCAACCGCGTGCTGCGTCGCCAGGGGCGCGTGCTGCAGAGCGCCCCCAACACCACCAACCCGCTCAACGGCCTGCTGTTCATGCTGGAGAGCTGCGGCTTCTACCTGCGCAAGCCGCTGCGCACCTCGCTGCTGGTGGCCGCCGACGCCAAGGCGGCGCCGGGAGGCACGATCTTCGCGCTGCTCGGCGGCGTGAAGTTCGCGAACACGATGGCGCAGGGCGACCTGGTGTTCCAGCACCTGCCCGTACCCTTCGAGGTTTACGCCGACGGCATCGACTTCGTGATTTTCGAGGAGTTCGGCGCCGGCCAGGCCGCGCTGCACCTCAAGGACGAGGTCCAGCGCAACAAGCTGCTGCAGAACGAGGCCTACCGTCGCCAGTTCCGCAGCCAGCTCGAGAAGGGCTTCGACCTGCGCCTGTGGACGCGCAACCTGCATGACACCGAAATCGTCGCCTGCCCCGATGCCGCGCTGGTCGGCAAATCCTTCGGCCAGGTCGCCGACGAACGCGGCGTGCATCCGGGCGATGCCTTCCTCGACCTGGTCGTCGAGCACGGCCAGCAGGTCCGCTGGCGCATGGTGATCGCCAACCACCGCCCGGCGGTACTCGACCGCGTGGCCACGCATCCCTCGCTGCAGCTGGGCTTCGCCGACTCCGGCGCGCATTTGCGCAACATGGCGTTCTACAACGCGCCGGTGCGCTTCCTGAAGCGGGTACACGAGGCGCAGCGCGCCGGTCGCCCGTTCATCTCGCTGGAGCAGGCGGTGCATCGCCTCACCGGCGAGCTCGGCGCGTTCTACGGCGTCGATGCCGGCACGCTGCGGCTTGGAGATCGCGCCGATGTCGCAGTCATCGATCCGCAGGGTCTGACCGATGCGGTGGATGCCTACCACGAGGCGGAGATGCCGGAGTTCGGCAATCTGCGGCGCCTGGTGAACCGCAGCGATGCGGCGGTCAGCGCGACGCTGGTCGGCGGCCAGCTGGTCTACCGCGATGGCGTCTTCGCGCCCGGCTACGGCCAGCGCAGCCGCAGCGGCCGCTTTCTGCGCGCCGGCGAGCCGCGCGGCAGCGTCGATGCCGCGGCGGCGGCGCCGCGCTACAGCGAGGCGGCATGAGCGGCGCAGCGGCCACCGCGGCAGCGCCGCCGCGCCGTACGCAACGCGAACGGCGCGAGGGCACGATCGCGCGGCTGGTCGATGCCACGATCGAATCCCTGCTCGCAGTCGGCTATGCCCGCACCTCGGTCAAGGAGATCTGCCAGCGCGCCGGTGTTTCGCATGGCGGCCTGTTCCGGCACTTCGAATCCGTGCTGGCGCTGGTGATGGCCGCCGCCGAGGAAGTCGCGCAGCGCCAGCTGGCAATGGCCGAAGCCGGCCTCGCACGGGCCGCGGACAGCCAGGAACCGCTGGTCGCCGCGCTGCACCAGATCCGCGCAGGCTGTCGCGCGCCGATCAACGCGGTGTTCTACGAACTGGTCGTGGCCGCACGCACCGACCCCGAACTGCGGGCCGCGATGACGACCTTCGGCAACCGCTACGCCGCCGCAATCGCCCAGGCTGCGCAACGCGCCAACGTGGGGCGGCAGCTACCGCCAGAGCTGCTGCCGGTGCTGGTGACTTCGGCGCTGCACCTGTTCGACGGCGAGGCCCTGACCCGTTCGGTGCTGGCGTTCCCGCAACTCGAGGACCAGCGCATGGAGCTGCTGATCCAGCTGGCGCGGTCGCTGACGCGCAAGTAGCGCCGGAGAACTTCTGAAAAATCCGTTCGTGCTGAGCCCGTCGAAGCACGGGCGGATTTCCCCACCGACGGTCAGCGAGTTGCCGTCCACCCTTCGACAAGCTCAGGGCGAACGGCAACTTTTCAAAGCTCCCTTATTGACGCTCGTCGTCCCCACGCCCCGCGGCCACGGCGTTGACGTAGTCCGGCCGCAGCGCCTTCATCGGCTGCGAGGCGGTGACATGGCCCATGAACGGCGGATGGATGTTGTAGCCCAGCAGGCTTTGCAGCCTGGGCGACATCGCCGCCGCCCGCTGCGGCGGCACGCCGAGGAAGAAGTTCTCCTGCGTGCGCGCCCAGGATTCGCAGTACTGGTTGGAGAAGGCCAGTCGCGGCGCGCTGCTACGGATTGTCAAACGATCGGTTATTCAGCCCCTGTCTGCTGCAGGCGGCGGCATGCACGCCTTCGAGAGGGCCGTTCATGTATCGGCCCTTAGCCGAAGTTGCTCAGAGGCTATCTGCTCAATTCATCGTAGAGCGGGGGCAACCACCATGCGATTGAGGACCTCCGCCGCCTGCTGGACGGTCAGACTTCGGGGGTCGTCCATCCACCAACGGATGATTTCGATCATCGAAGCCACCCCTACACGGGTACCGAGCTCGACGGTGACCCATTTCTGATCCCTGTTTTTTTTGGGCCGCATCTGGAGTGTCAGGTGGATCAATTCTTCTCGCAGCATCTCGGACGCGGCCCGGACCAGCGTGGACCAGACCTTCCTGTCCTGGTCGATGTGGCGGCATAGCACGAGGCACCCCGCGTAGGTGTCATCGCCATCCACGGCGGGAACCGTGGCTGCGAGCAGCCGGGTAACTTGGTCCTGGACGATTTCACGCAGCAGCGCTTCCTTCGACGAGTAGTGACGAAAGAAGGAGGCATATGCGACCTCGGCCCTGGAGGCAAGCTCCTGGTGCGTGACCTGGTCGAGCGGCTTGTCTTCCAGCAGCGAAAGCAGCCCCTCGCGGAGCGCCTGTCGGGTCCGACGGACCTGAGGATGGACAGCAGTGTCGGGGGGCTGGGCGGATTTCTTTTTCATCTGACTTTTCAAGCGCCAAGGGATCTGTGTCCAGAATCACTTTAACGCGCTGTTGCACTTCTCCGCATAAAGATGATACATACAGTATCAAGTGATATTTGAAATATCATCTTTTACGACCCGGCGATCAACAGGCCGAGCTGCATTCGCAAGTCATTTGGGCAAGGCCGGAAACCGTCGTTCCTTTTTCCGCGCCATGAGCCCGCAGGTTCAGTCAGCCCGCACCCCCCCAACAATCGAGGAGCGCATGATGTACCCCGCAAAGCAAATGTCGAAGGCCGTCCCCGCAAGCATTCCCGTCCTGCTCAGCAGCGCCCGGGAATGGGTCCGAAGCCTGTTCTTGGCCGTGCTGTTGATTGCCGCTTTTTCCCCCTCCATTTCGTCGGCGGCAACGGCCGAAGAGCTGACGGATATCGAGCAGATCCAGCAACTCAAGGCACGCTACTTCCGCCTGATGGATACGAAGCAATGGCAGCAATGGGGAGAGGTCTTCACCGACGACGCCACAGTGCAGGCCACGTCGCTGATCATCACCATCAATTGGCAGGGCAAGTCCCAGATCGTTTCGCAGAACAGCAGCTTTCTCTCGCTGGCCAAAACGGTGCATCACGGACACATGCCCGAAATCACGCTGACCGGCCCCACCACGGCGACGGGCATCTGGGCCATGGAGGATCGCCTGGAGTTTCCTCTCGTCGCGTACCACGGATGGGGGCACTACAACGAGACCTACCAGAAGGTGAACGGGCAGTGGAAGATCAAGAGCCTCGTACTGACCCGACTCCGCGAGCGGCTGGGCACCGTGCTTACTGATTGACGGTCCCGGGTTGATTCGACCCGAAGTTTCCTGCGGTGCCGGAGAGGACCCCGGCACCGCAGGATTTCGCCGCAAACCGTTGTGCTTGCGCGGGCTGCCGCCCCCTATGCCCCCTCACCCCGCCCCGCCACCACCGCATTCACATATTCCGCCCGCAGTGTCTTCAGCGGATGCGAGGCGGTGACATGGCCCATGAACGGCGGATGGATGTTGTAGCCCAGCAGGCTTTGCAGCCTGGGCGACATCGCCGCCGCCCGCTCCGCCGGCACGCCGAGGAAGAAGTTCTCCTGCGTGCGCGCCCAGGGTTCGCAGTACTGGTTGGAGAAGGCCAGGCGCGGTGCCGTGCTGCGGTTGGCGCCGCCGCGGTGCAGCAGCGTGCCGAGGAAGACGATGCAGGCGCCGGCCGGCATTTCTGCGGCGCGCAACTGGCGCACCAGTTCGGCGGAGGCCGGGGCATCGGCGTCATGGCCGTCGTAGCCGCCAGCGATGCGTGCATCGTCCCAGTCGTGGCTGCCGGCAATGATCTCGGTGCCGCCGTTCTCGGCGGTGAAGGCGTCGACCGCGACGATGGTGCTGAGGCTGATCGCCGGCCGCGGCCGCGGGATCGGATAGAAGCTGTCGTCGTAGTGGATCGGCTGCGGCGTCTCGCCGGGGTGGATGTTGATCGCCTGGCTGGCGGTCAGCAGGTAGCCCGGCATCAGGAAGCGGTCGAGCAGCGCCAGGATGCGCGCGTCCTCGGCGATGCGTTCGAACACCGCGCCGCGCGCCACCAGGGTGTAGACCCGCTCGGTGCGAAAGCCCTCGAAATTGTTGCGGCCCTGGTGCAGGCCCAGGTACGGCGCCAGGCCCTCGCGCACCGCGCGCAGATCGGCGGCGGAAAGGAAATCCGGGATGATGCTGTAGCCCTGCGTCCGCAGGGCCTGCTCGTGCCGGTCGAGGTCGAAGCCACTCATTGCTGGCCCCGGCGCCCGACGAAATACAGGCCGGCGTAGATGCGCGGTTCGATCTGCAGGCCCGCGGCGCGACGCGCCTCCAGCCAGTCATGCACCTGTGCCAGCGGCACGCGGTGCACGCTGATGTCCTCGCCGGCGACGCCGCCGCCGTCGTGCACGCGCTGCAGGCCGGTGATCTCGACCAGGTGCAACTGCTCGGAGGTCAGTCCCGCCGCCACCGGCCCGCTGAGCAGGATGCGCGCGGCGCTGCCGCGATAACCGGTCTCCTCCTCCAGTTCGCGCAGCGCCGACTCCTCGATGCCTTCCCCGGCGAAGGCCACCTCGTCGCCGATCATGCCGGCCGGCAGCTCGATGCTGCGGGCCTGCAGCGGAATGCGGTACTGCTCCACCAGCAGCAACTCATCCTCATCGGTGACGGCGACGATGAAAGCGGCGCCGCTGGAATTGACGCGCGAGACGTATTCCCAGTGACGGTCACGAACCAGACGCAGGAAGCGGCCTTCGTGCAGCTGCTTGATCTCGCTCATTCCTCATCCCTTGTTGTCGCCATCCATGGCGAGACATTGCGTCCTTTCCACACCCCCGGCCCGGCCATCCCTGGCCGGGCGCTCG
>DATILC010000343.1:0-7463 GCA_035476855.1 Solimonas sp.
GGTTTTCCGCGCCGAGATAGCGCGCCATAGACCAGCACAGGCCGTCGCCCTTGTGCAGCAGGCTCCGCGCGGCGGCGTTGGCGTACAACACTTCGGCGTCGTCGGACAGCAGCAGCACGCCAACCGGCAGGTGGTCGAACATGGCATCGGCATTGGCCGCGCTGCGCTCGGCCTGCGCCAGCCGCAGTCGCAACTGCATCAGGCGCTTGAAATGCGGCACGATGTGTTGCATCCGCTGCTCGTCGGCCGCATCGAAGGCGCCGCCGCGGGCATCCCTCTGGATGCCGCAGATGCCGATCCCGGCACCCGGCAACGTCACGATCGTGCCGAGGCAATGCGATACCTCGGCCAGGCCATTGGGCCGCGCGAACTCGTTGTGCAGTCGCGTGCGCCGGAACTCGTCCAGCGACAGATAGCGATCCAGCGCGCGAACCTGCTCCTGTCCATGCACCATCAGCATCTTGGCCCAGTCGTCGTCCATCGCGAAATCCGCGATGTACTTCGCCTGCAGTTCCGGCCCGAAATGGTTGAAGGCCAGCAGTTCGAACTGTCCGTCCGGGTGGTGGTGCTGGAGGGTGCAGCTGCGCGCATCGACCAGCGCGGCGAAAGCGGCCGGCAGGCGGCGCAGGGCCTCATCGTCAAGCGCGGCCTCATATATATGCTCAATCAACCCGGGCAGCGAGTCGGACATGAAGATTCCCCAGCGTCTGCAATCTGCAACGCGGGAGCAGCGTTCCATTTCAGGCGCTGCTGCTGGAACCCCCGCTTCGGGTTGTCCGGTTTTTCGCTTTGTCCCCAAATCAGGGGACGACCACTGAACCTCGCCTCGCTATCGTGGAGGCGAGCGTCTCCAGCCGTGGAGGACGCAGCGCCGGAGGTGGCATGGAATCGTTCATCAAGGGCCAGTCGGTCGCGGTCCTGCAGACCGCGACGACATCACCCTTTGGCAGGGAAGTACAGATGGTGGTCGAGGGGCTCCGTGCCAGGGTCATGGCCAGCGATGCCGCATGCGAGTTCGCCGAGCTGTTCCGCCTCACCGCATCGAAGATGCCCCTGCTGTACCGCTCCTTCTGGCATCACTGGGAAGTCGCCGCCGACGATCCGCAGGCACTGATGGTCTATTCCGACCGCGGTGTTCCGACCCTCAGGATCGAGCGCGCGGACTGCGGCTACCGCATCCTGGGCATCGACGGCCGCCGCCCGCGGGTCTACGCCAGCGGGGCGCCCAGCATCGAGGCGGCGCTGCGCACCAGTGGCCTGCATCCCTGAGGCAGCGCGGGCTGCCGCCCCGCAGATCGGCGGCTAGCTAGCCCGCTTCCTCCGCCGTCAGCGTGCGGAAGGAATGCGGGTGCTGCAGGTTGAACTCCTTGACGTGCCGGCGGAAGGCCGGATCGAAACCCTCGCGGCGGATGCGCTCGACCAGCTCGGTGAACTCGGCGCTGCGCTTGACGTCGGTGGCGCTGGCCGCGCGCGGCAGGCGGTAATCCGAGACGATCTTGGCGCCGCGGTTGATCCCCGGCCCTTCGCCGCGCGCATCGCTGTAGTACTGCGACAGCACCAGGATGCGCGTGCCGAGGTAGACCGCCTCCTCCAGGTCATGGGTGACGAAGAAGATCGTCATCTTCTCGCGCTCCCACAGCTCCAGCAGGAAGACCTGCATCTGCTCGCGGGTATCCGGATCGAGCGCGCCGAAGGGCTCGTCCATCATCAGGATTTCCGGCTTGAGGATCAGCGACTGCGCGATCGCCACGCGCTGCTGCATGCCGCCGGACAGCTCATGCGGATACTTGTCGGCATGCGCCGCCAGGCGCACGCGCTCGAGGTAGCCCATTGCCTCGTCGCGGAACTCGCGGCGGCGGCGCAGGCGCGCGGCCAGGCCCAGCGGCAGCAGGCGACCGAGCATGACGTTGTCCAGCACGCTCAGGTGCGGGAACAGCGAGTAGCGCTGGAACACGATGCCGCGGCGCGGATCGGGATAGCCGACGTCGCGGCCGCGGATGCTGACGCGACCACGGTCCGGAAATTCCTCGCCGAGGATCTGCCGCAGCAGCGTCGACTTGCCGCAGCCGCTGGGCCCGACCACGGTGCAGATCTCGCCCTGCTGCACCGACAGGTCGATGTTGTCGAGCACGCACTTCGGTCCGTAGGACTTGTACAGGTCCTCGATGTGCAGGAAGCCGGCGTCGTGGGTGCCGGCGCTCATCCGAAAAGCCTTCTTTCGCCACGGAATGACACGGACGAACACGGAACAAGCAGCCGCTTCACTGCCTCTCTATGCGCAGCACCCCGATCACGCCAGCACGGTTGGCGCACGCGCGGGCATTCCGTGTGGTTCCGTGTCATTCCGTGGCCAGCTGTTCTTTTCTGGCTCATGTCTTCACCCCGGCGACATACCAGGGGAACAGGCGCTTCAGGCACTGCCGCAGCGACAGATCCATCAGGTAGCCGAGCAGGGTGATCCACAGCACGTAGGGCAGGATCACGTCCATCGCCAGGTAGCGCCGCACCAGGAAGATGCGATAGCCCAGACCCTGGTCGGCGGCAATCGCCTCGGCCGCGATCAGGAACAGCCAGGCCGCGCCGATCGACAGCCGCAGCGATTCGATCAGCCGCGGCCAGATCTGCGGCAGCACGATGCGGTAGGTCAGCGCCAGCTGCGAGGCGCCCAGCGTCAGCGCCTTGGTGACCTGCTCGCGCGGCAGCCGCTGCACCTGGCCGAAGATGTCGCGGGTGATCACCGGGAACACGCCGATGAAGATCAGCGCCACCTTGGCCAGCTCGTCGACCCCCAGGGCGATGAACAGGATCGGCAGCACCGACAGCGGCGGGATCATCGAGACGAAGGTGACGAACGGCGCCGCGCCGCCGCGCAGGCCCGGGAACATGCCCATGTTGAGGCCCAGCAGCAGGCCGCAGCTCGCCGCCAGCAGCAGACCCAGCCCCAGTCGCCTGAGGCTGGCCACGGTGTCGCGCGCCATCACGTACTGGCCGGTGCGGACATCGCGCTTCAGCGCCATGCGCTGCACCGCGTCGACCATCTGGCCGGCATAGGGCAGCAGCTTGTCGGCCGGATTGTCGCGATGGCGCAGATCGCTGGCGATGCCGTAGGCCAGCATCGCCAGCAGGAACGGCAGCGCCGCGATCCACCAGCCCAGCGCCCGCGACGGCTGGGCGTGAATGCCCCAGAGCCGCGGCGGCCGTGGCCGGGTGGCCGCCGGATCGGCTTCGCTCAAAGCTTGCCGTCCGCGGCCTGCTGCATGTACTTGGCAGTGAAGCGCAGCTTGATGTTGTCCTTGCTGCCGATCACCGAGCCGTCATTGAGCTCGATGCCGATCGCATCGACCGAGGTCGCGCCCTGGCCATACAGGCCCTTGGCGAAGGAGAACTGCCGCACCTGCTCCATGGTCTTGCCAACGTCCGGCGAGGCGGTGAAGGCCACTGCCTCGGCCGGCTGCCAGTACATTGCCGTGGTCTTGATCTGCGCCTTGAACTCGTCGACGCTGGCACCGGAGGCATTGGCCATGAAGGCCAGCGCCTCGTCGGTCTTGGGACCGCTGCCGTTCATGATCGCCAGGGTCTCGTACCAAGCCCCGGTCAGCGCCTGCTTCAGCGCATCCGGCGCGCTGCTGCGCACCACCATCAGGTCAAGGATCTCGCCCGGAATCTTGCCGGAGTCGAACACCAGCTTGGCGCCGGCGGCAGCGCGGGCCTGCGCCAGCGGCGGGTTCCAGGTGACGGCGGCGCCATTGGCATCGGAGGTGAAGGCGGCGGCGATGTCGGCGTCGGAGGTGTTGATCAGCTTGAGGTCGGCTTCCTTCATGCCGTTCATGTCCAGCGCGCGCGCCAGCAGGTAGTGCGACACCGACAGCTCCACCAGGTTGACCGAGCGGCCCTTGAGATCCTTCACCGAGGCGCCGTTCTTCATGACGACGCCGTCGTTGCCGTTGGAGTAGTCGCCGACGATCACCACCTGGCTGTCGATGCCGCCGACCGCCGGGATGGTCAGCGCATCCATGTTGGTCATGACGCAGCCGTCGAACTTGCCGGAGGTGTAGAGGTTGATCGACTCGACGTAGTCGTTGATCAGGGTCAGCTTGATCGTGATGCCGTACTTGTCGGCCCACTTCTTGAGGATGCCGGCATGGTCGGCATAGCCCCAGGGCTCCCAGCCGGTGTAGTGCGACCAGGCAACGCTGTAGGCCGGCATCGCCTTGGCCGCGGGGGCTGCAGCGGGCGCGGCCGGCGCCGCCTGTTCCTTCTTGCCGCAGGCCACCAAGGCCGTCGCAGCCAGTACCAGTGCGCACATCAGCTTCTTCATGACCTGCTCCTGTTGGTGACGGCGTTCAGCCGGTGATCTCGATCGTAAAATCCTTCGACGCCCGCTCCGCATGCTCGAAGCGCTTGATGTGCTCCTCGGTCTGCGACGCCAGCTGGTCCATCTCGACGATGTTCTGCGCCATCTTCGGCAGCGCCTCCTGGCGGTAGCGCGAGATGTCATCCAGCGCCGAGCGGATGTCGGCGAAGGATTGCTTCAGCGTCTCGATGCTGAGTTGCGTGCCGGAAGCCTGCTTGTGGATGTCGACGCCCTGCGTCTTCAGGCGCGAGGCGGTGCCGGCGATCAGGCTGTCGGTGGTGGCGCTGATCGCCTGCACCTTCTCCAGCACGATCTTCTGGTTGGCCAGCGCCAGCGCCAGCGTCACCGCCACCTGCAGCGCCGACACGGTGACGTTGAGCGCGCGGTTGACGCCGCGGATCAGTTCCTTGTTGTTGCGGATCACCATCTCCGAGGTCAGGAAGCCCTGCTGGTTGACCAGCAGCTGCTGCTGCAAATCCTGGATGCGCTGGCGCAGCGGGAACAGCAGCTCTTCGGCGATGAACTTGTGCTTCGGGTCGTCGGCGAGGATCTCGGTCTCCAGCCCCGCCTGCAGCTTCTGGTCGATCATCTGGCCCAGGCGGATCGCCCGCTCCAGCTTCAGGGTCAGCGCGCGCATCGCCTTCTGGTCTTCGGTCAGGGTGATGTTGTCGCGCTTGAGCTGCTCCTGCCCGGCCTTGAGCGAGCGCACGATGGCGTCGATCGTCACCGAGGCGCTCTGGTAGCGCGAGAAGTAACGCTTCAGCGGCGTGCCGATACCGGGGATGTAACCGAGGAGGCGCGTCATCGAGCCGGCGTCGAGCTTGAGGCTGGCCGGGTCCAGTTCCTCGACCTGCATCTTCAGGTCGATCAGGCTGCTGGCGACGACGCCGCCGTCCTCGCCCTGCTTGATCAGCTGGGTCAGCGGCTGCTTCAGCATGGCGCTGCGCCGTGCCGCCTCGCGCTGCAGGTCCAGGCCCATGCTCTCGACCGCCAGCCTGGACTGGTCCAGCGCCTTGTGGTCGTTCATGTCCAGCTTCAGCACGCGGGCCGCAACATCCTCGGCTTGCTGCTGCAACGCCGGGTCGGCCGGCGCCACCACCGGTGGCGCGGTCGGATCGGACAGGTCCAGCTCCTGGCGCAACTGTTCCTTGTCGGCGAACTGGAGAGTCTGCGTCTGCCCGGCGGGCTGGTTCATGGTTTGCTCCCTTGCTGAGCTGAGTGTGCCCTAGCTCTGCGTCGAATTCGATGAATAGGCCTGCGCACGCTCGGCCAATGCCTTCAGTTCCTGCATCGCCGCGTCCATGCCCATGGTGGCATGGCCCTGCGAGGTGTCGAGGTCGGCGATCGCGGCCATCGCATGGTCCATCTGCGTCATCGCCCGCTCGTTCTCCGCCAGCCAGCCGTCGATGCGCTCGCGCTGCCGCTCCAGCAGGTCCAGACGCCCCTGCAGCGCGGCGATCTCCTGGTCCTGCGCGGCGGACTCGATGCCATCGCCGTGCAGATGCTGCAGGCGCTTGTCGACGTGGCGACGGTCGATGGTCGACAACCCCTGCAGGGCATCGGAAATGCGCTGCAGGTTGTCGAGCCCGGCGAGGAACACCTGCTCGGTCATGCCGAGGTAGCGGCTGTAGGTCATTTCCTGCGGGTTGAGCTTGCGCTGCAGCAGCTGGGCGAAACTGTGGTACTTGGCCTGCAGGGCCTCCAGCTGCTGCAGCCCCGGCTCGAAGCCAATCTTCTGCAGCTCCACCTTGAGCCGCGCGATGCTGGTGTCGACGCGGCCCGACAGCGCCTCCTGCAGGCGCCGCAAGTAGTCAGCCGCATGCCGCTCGCGGCGCAGGCCGTAGTCCAGCGCCCAGCTGCCCAGGCCCAGGCCCAGGCCGATCGCCGCCGGCGCGACGAACAGCGTCGCCGGCCCCAGCACCACCGCGGCCAGGCCGCCGAGCAGGCCGATCGCGGTCGGATACAAAACATGCGGCCGCGTCAGCGTCTGCTGCAGCACGGCGCGCGATATCGCCGCCGGCGAAAAGCTGTCCTGCGGCTTCGGCGCCGGGGTCGCCGAGCGCTGCAACACCGACTGACGTTCCAGCGGCGCGGCCATCAGTAGCCCTCGCCCAGCAGCGCGAACTCGACGCGCGGCAGGCGGTAACCCCAGGCCCGTTCGCTCTCGTCGGGCAGGCGCGCCAGCGGTCGCAGGCCGCCGTAGCCGATCGCGCGTACGCGCTGTGCATCGACCTTGAAGTTGTCGAGGAAGTAGCCGGCCGCGGCCTGCGCGCGCTGCGTCGACAGGTCCAGGTTGGCCTGCATGTCGCCCTCGATGCCGGTGTGCCCGCGGATCAGCAGGCGGTAGTTCGGATAGTGGCGCAGGCGTTCGGCGATGGCATTGAGCGCATCGCGGCTCTCCTCATCCAGCGTGGCGGTGCCGCGGGCGAAGCCGATCGGCTCGATCTTCAGCGTGCCGACCTCGCGCAGTCGTCCCCAGCCAGCGTCATCCAGCGGCTTGAACGGTCGCGCCAGGCTGTCGGCACGCGTCGCGTCACCCTGCGGCAGGTACAGCCCGGCGATGAACTGGCGCTGGGTGATGCGGAACGGATCCTGGTCGGGCAGCGGGTTGTGGTCGAAGTCGCCGGCCTGGCGCAGCAGGGTCACGGTGTCGTTGATGGTGGCGATCAGACCCTGGCCCTGCGGCAGGCCCGCGGGCGAAACGCCGAACCAGTGCGCGCCGTTGTCGTCGAGGCTGGCCCATTGCACGCCGCCGAGCATGGCGCTGACCTGCGCATCCTTCAGGCCGGTGGCTTTCGCGACGTCGTCCTGCAACTGCGCCGGCGCCGCGCCGTAGGCATGCAGGGTCTCGAAGTACTCGCGCAGCAGCGCCTCGGCCGCCTCCGGCTCGGACTGCAGCACGCGGCGCGAGGCCAGCAGCACGTCGACGATCAGGTGCTCGGTGTCCTCGCTGCCGATCAGCTTGACCAGCTGCGGATCGGCCAGCGCACGCGACACGTCCGGCTCCCACAGCACCGCGACCTCGGCCTTGCGATCCTGCAGCAGCTTCAGCGCCGCCTCCGAGCCCTCTGCCTCGACCCGCCAGGCGCCGCGGCGCTGGCGCAGCTGC
>DATILC010000344.1:0-14879 GCA_035476855.1 Solimonas sp.
TCAACCTGTTGCTGGTGGTGTTCGGCGTGTTCGGCCTGTCGGCGATCTCGGTCCGCGAGTATCCGGACATCGATCCGCCGATCGTCTCGATCAACACCAGCTACCCCGGTGCCTCCGCTGCGGTGGTCGAGACCCAGATCACCCAGCTGATCGAGGACCGCGTCGCCGGCATCGAGGGCATCCGCACCATCAACTCGTCCTCGCGCGACGGCCGCTCGCAGATCAGCGTCGAGTTTGAGCTGTCGCGCGATGTCGATGCCGCCGCCAACGACGTCCGCGACCGCGTCTCCAGCGTGGTCGGCCGCCTGCCCGACCAGGTCGATCCGCCGGAGATCGCCAAGGCCGATGCCGACTCCAGCCCGATCCTGTGGCTGGTGCTGACCAGCGACCGCATGGACACGCTGCAGCTGACCGACTACGCCGAGCGCTACCTGGTCGACCGCTTCTCCATCATCAACGGCGTCTCGCAGATCCGCCTCGGTGGCGACCGCCGCTACGCCATGCGCATCTGGCTGGACCGCGGCCGGCTCGCGGCACGCGGGCTGACGGCCGAGGATGTCGAGACCGCGCTGCGACAGCAGAACATCGAGCGCCCGGCGGGTCGTATCGAATCGACCGAGCGCGAGTTCGGTCTGCGCACCGCGCGGCCCTTCCGCAGTGCCGGGGACTTCAACCAGCTGGTGATCGCCCGCGGCGCCGACGGCTTCCCGGTGCGCCTGTCGGACGTGGCGCGGGTCGAACTCGGCGCACAGAACCCGCGCGGCGCCTTCCGCGCCAACGGCGTCAACTCGTTGGGGCTAGGCATCGTCAAGACCTCCACCGCCAACACCCTGTCGGTGGCGCAGGCATCCAAGGCGCTGATGCAGCAGATCGCCGCCGACCTGCCCGAGGGCATGAAGCTGGAGGTCAACTACGACAGCTCCAGCTTCATCGAGGCCTCGCTGCACGAGGTGCAGCTGACCCTGGTCTACGCCGCGCTGTTCGTGATCGCGGTGATCTTCCTGTTCCTCGGCAACGTCCGAGCCACCCTGATCCCGGCGCTGACCGTGCCGATCTCGCTGACCGCGTCCTTCATCTTCCTCAACGCCTTCGGCTTCTCGATCAACATCCTGACCCTGCTGGCGCTGGTGCTGGCGATCGGGCTGGTGGTGGACGACGCCATCGTCATGGTCGAGAACATCCATCGGCGCATGGAGCTGGGCGAGTCGCCGCTGCTGGCGGCCTATCGCGGCGCACGCGAGGTCGGCTTCGCCATCGTCGCGGTGACGGCGGTGCTGGTGGCGGTGTTCGTGCCGATCGGTTTCCTCGAGGGCAATGTCGGCCGCCTGTTCCGCGAGTTCGCGCTGGCGCTGGCCGGCAGCGTGATCTGCTCGGCGGTGGTGGCGCTGACGCTGTCGCCGGTGCTCTGTGCCCTGCTGCTGCGCCGCAATGCCCACGACAGCCGCGTGGTCGATGTCATCGAGAACGGCTTCGAGCGCCTGTCCGCTGCCTACGGCCGCACGCTGGGTGGCATCGTGCGCAGGCCGCTGTTCGCCTGGATCACGTTGCTGGCACTGGGCGCCGGCGTCTATGGCCTGTTCCACCTGATCCCGCAGGAGTTCGCGCCCAGCGAGGACCGCGGCGGCTTCATCATCCAGGTCACCGCGCCCGAGGGCGCCAGCCTCGGCTATACCCGGCGCGAGGCGGAGCAGATCGAGGCGCAGATCCTGCCGCGGCTGGGCCAGGGCGAAATCGAGCGCGTGATGCTGCGCATTCCCTCCTTCGGCGGCGGCTCGGACGACGTCAACAATGCCGGCCTGTCGCTCAGCCTCAACGACTGGAAGCAGCGCGAGCGCAGCTCCGCCGAGATCGGCGAGGAATACAGCCGCCAGTTGCGCGACATTCCGGGCGCGCGTGCCGTGGTCAACCAGCGCGCCGGCTTCGGCCAGCGCGGCAGCAACCAGCCGGTGCAGGTGGTGCTGGGCGGCGGCAACTACGCGGAACTGGCCGACTGGCGCAACCGCATCCTCAAGCGCGCGGCAGAAAACCCGGGCCTGCAGCGCCTTGATTCGGACTATCGCGAAACCAAGCCGCAGATCGAGCTGGACATCGACCTCAGCCGCGCCGGTGACCTCGGCGTGCCGGTCTCGGCCGTCGCCACCGCGCTGGAGACCTTCATGGGCGGCCGCACGGTGACGCGCTTCGAGCAGAACGGCGAGGAATACGACATCGTCCTGCAGGCGCCCGACGAACAGCGCCGCGATCCGCAGGACCTGTCGGACATCTACGTGCGCTCGCAAACCGACCGCAGCCTGGTGCCGCTGACCGCGCTGGTGACGCAGAAGGAGAAGGCCGCGGCCGCCACCTACAACCGCGTCGACCGCCTGCGCGCCATCACCATCAGCGCCAGCCTGGCTCCCGGCTACACCCTGGGCGAGGCGCTGGACTACATGGAAGGCATCATCCGCGAGGAACTGCCGGAGAACGTGCGCGTCGGCTACAAGGGCGATTCGCGCGATCTGAAGGAGTCCGGCGGCGCCCTGATGTTCACCTTCGCCATGGCCCTGCTGATCGTCTACCTGGCGCTGGCGGCGCAGTTCGAGAGCTTCGTGCACCCGCTGGTGATCATGACCACGGTGCCGCTGGCAGTGTTCGGTGCGCTGGCGGCCCTGTGGGCGCTGGGCATCACGCTCAACGTCTACGCGCAGATCGGCATCGTCATGTTGATCGGCCTGGCGGCCAAGAACGGCATCCTGATCGTCGAATTCGCCAACCAGCAGCGCGATGCCGGCAAGCCCTTCGAGGAAGCCCTGCTGGAAGCCAGCCGCATCCGCCTGCGACCGATCCTGATGACCTCGGTGGCCACCATCGCCGGCGCGGTGCCGCTGATCTTCTCCTCCGGCGCCGGCCACGAGGCCCGCACCATCCTCGGCATCGTGATCTTCTTCGGCGTGCTGTTCTCGACCGTGCTGACGCTCTACGTGGTGCCGGCGTTCTACTCGGCGCTGTGCCGCCGCACCGGCTCGCCGGGTCGGCATGCCGCAAAGCTTGCCCGGGAAGACTCGCAGGAACCCACGGCCTGAGTGCCACGCACGCAGCGGCGTGCAAGAATCGCATCCATAACCACTACGGGGTAGACATGGCGGCTTCCGTCATCGCTGGCAAGACTGCGCTCGTCACCGGGGCATCCTCGGGGCTGGGCGTCGAATTTGCGCAGGAGCTGGCGCGGCTCGGCTGCAAGCTGGTGATCGTCGCGCGCCGCGAGGAACTGCTGAAGCAGGTGCGCGAGGAGCTCATGCGCCGCCACGGCGTCGAGGTAGTGATCGTCACCCTTGACCTGGCGCAGCCGGATGCACCGAAGGCCCTGCATGGCCTGCTGCGCCAGCAGAAGCTGGAGGTCGACGTGCTGATCAACAACGCCGGCTTCGGCCTGTTCGGCCAGGACCTCGATATCCCGCTGGCGCGTACCACCGAGATGCTGCAGCTGGACATCGTCGCGCTGACCCAGCTGACCAAGCTGGTCGGCAAGGACATGGCCAGGCGCGGCAACGGCTACATCCTGCAGATCGCCTCCACCGCCGCCTTCCAGCCCTCGCCCGGCTACGCCGCCTACGCCGCCGCCAAGGCCTATGTGCTGAGCTACGGCAACGCCCTGAACTTCGAGCTGCGCGGCAGCGGCGTGTCCTGCACCGTGGTCTCGCCCGGCGTCACCGCCACCGAGTTCCTGCAGGTCTCCGGACAGAAGCAGAACTGGTTCCACCGCGCGACCATGATGAGCAGTGCCGAGGTCGCGCAGGCCGGCATCCGCGCGATGCTGGCGCGGCGCCACGGCCTGGTCACCGGCCGCTTCAACGCACTCGGCGCCTGGATGACCCGGCTGATGCCGCGGCCGCTGCTGGCCTGGCTGAGCTGGCGACTGATGAAGACCGACTGATGCGAAAAGTGCTTCCCGCCTGCCCGCCGGCGATCGCCAACAAGCTGCCCGGCAAGGTGCGTGCGCATCGCCGCGAGGCGGTGGCGCCGTCGCTGCAGACCCAGCTGGCCGATGAGGCCGAGGGCCGCGACAACGCGGTCGACCCGGCATTCTTCGATGCCCTGGCGCAGCAGCCGCTGATCGAATACGACTGGCCCGGCTGGTATGGCCCGCCCAACCGCTTCCCGATGGTCTACAGCGACGTCGGCATGGTTGCGGCCTCGTTCAGCGTGCCGCTGCAGCAGCTGCGGCCGCTGTTGCCGGCGACCAGCCGCCTGACGCCGGCAAGGGTCACGCCCTGGCATGGCCTGTTGATGGTGATGGCCTATCACGTGCACCGCAGCGGGCTGGGCCGCTACCAGCAGCTGGCGATCGCCACGCCGATGTTCCTCGACACGCCGCGGCGCCTGCCGGCCTGGCCGCTGCTGCGCGAGTCGCTGCGCAGCGGCAGCGATCCTGCGCTGGGCCTGCACATCCTGGAGCTGCCGGTGGACCGCCAGCGCCCCTGCGAGGCCGCCCAGCGCATGTACGGCCATCCGTCGATGGTGGCGCATGCCGAGTTCGCACTGGGCAGCCAGACCGGGCTGGCCAGCATGGAAGCGGAGGGACAGCGCCTCGCCGCGCTGGAAGTGTCCGCACCGCGCACCTACCTGCCGCTGCGCATGGACCTGAGCTTCCAGACCTTCTCGATCCTCGGCGGCCACCTGGTCCGCACGCGCCACGCGGCACTGGCCGAGGGCTATCGCGGCGGCCGCGGCAACGCCAAGGTCGCATTCGGCGATCACCCGCGCTTCGCGCGCTTCCGCGCGCTGCAACTGATGCCGCGGCCGCTGGAGACGCGCGTCTGCACGCGGCTCAACTGGATCGTCGGCGGGCCTGAGGACCTCGGCACCGCCTGAGGCTACGGCTGCAGCGCGCGCAGGTCCTCGGGGATCTCGACCTGCGGCCAGGCCTCGCGGAAGGCCTGCAGCTCGCGCCGCGCCTGTTCGCGCTGGCCCTGGGCCAGCAGTTCACGGATCCGCTGCAGCCATTGCTCCGGCGCTTCCGCATCGCGTTCCATGCTGTCCGCCATCGAAGCCCCGCCCAGGCTCTTCGCCGCCGGCGCGTCCATCGAAGCACCACGGCCTTCCTCCTTGCGCAACTGCTCGCGCAACACCGGCGGGGCTGCCGGCGCTGACATCTGCGGTTGCGGCGCAGGCGCAGTTTCGGCAGCGGCGGCCGGTGGTTCGGCGTGGTAGTCCTCCACTGGTTCCGGCGCCGCCATCGGCGGGGCGCTCCGGGCGCGGCGCGTCTCTTCCCGGGCCGGGGCCGGTGGCGGCGGTGGAGCCGCATCCGCCGCGGCTTCCACCGGCGTCTGCGTCAGCGCCTCGGTCACGGGCCTTGCTGCCGCCGGTGCTTGCGGCATCTCGGCCGACATCGCAGCCTCGTCGACCATCACCGCCTTGCGCGCCACCGGATCCTCGCGGATCAGCAGCAGCGTGCTGAAGCTCAGCACCACCACCGCGGCCAGCCCATAGGGCCAGCGGCGATCACGGAAATGATCCTGGTCGCGCGGCGCAGCGGCCGGCGGTTGCAGTGCTTCCTCGTGAGCCATGCGCAGGATCGCCTGGTCGATCTCCGGCGGCGCCGACTCCTGCGCTGCCTCGCGATAGGCCTTGCCCACACGGCTGCGGCCGGCGAGGAAATCCTCGAGCAGGCTGTCGTCGGGCTTGTGGGAATCAGGGCCAGTCATCGCTCAGCTCCTGTCGCAGCTTCACCAGCGCATAGCGCAGGCGACTCTTCACGGTCTCGCGGCCGACGCCGGTGGCCTGGCCGATTTCTTCCAGGCTCAGGCCGCCCTCCTCCTTCAGCAGGAAAGCCTCGCGCTGTTCCTGCGGCAGCTGCGCCAGCACGGTCAGCAGGCGCTGCCGCAACTGGCCGCCGCGGGCCAGCGCATCCGGCGTGTCCTGCTCGGGGGCGGCGACGTCCTCCGCATCCTCCAGCGGCGCGGTCGCCAGCTTGCGCAGGCGGTAGTAGTCGACCAGGCGGTTGTGCGCCAGCGTGTACAGCCAGGTGGTGAAACGGGCGCGGGTCTCGTAGCTGCCGCGGCTGCGCACGACGCCGGACCAGACCTCCTGGAACATCTCGGCGACCACCTCGCGATCCCCGGCGCCGCGCAGCAGGTAGCGCCAGAGCGGATCCTTGTGGCGGCGGTACAGTGTCTCGAACGCGGCCATGTTTCCGTTCCGGTACTGCAACATCAGCTCTTCGTCGCTGGACGGGGCCGCCGTGCCGGCCAGCCCCGTCGCGTCTTGCGCCGCTTCCAGTCGCTATTCCCCGATCTGTGCCCGGGCCTGTCCGCTGGAAAGGCCCTGCGCCTGCTGCACCAGTTGCAGGAACTCGCCTGCATATCCGTGGCTGTCCGCGCCGCGCGCGCCGCGGGCCAACCGCTCGACATCAGTGTAGCGGAAGCCTTCCGTGTACTGGCCACCGCGCAGCAGCTGACCGAAGCCCGCGACCGCGGCCGACAGGCGGAAGGCATCGCTGGCCTGTGCCAGCTCGCTGCGGATGTCGCCGCGCAGCAGCGGCCGCTCGATCAGCCGGCTGGCGGCGTCCATGCCGTCCTGCGGGCGCTTGTAGCGCAGGCGCAGGAAACCCAGCTCCGGCGATGCCGCCTGCTGCTGCTTCGCCGATCCGTAGCGCAGTCCTTCGATGCGCTCGCCTCCCTCGCCCGCCAGCGCGATCTCGTACAGCGCGGTGACGCGATGCCCCGCGCCGATCTCGCCGGCATCGACCTGGTCATTGCTGAAGTCCTCGCGCTTGAGCTGGCGGTTTTCGTAGCCGATCAGGCGATACTCGCTGACCACCGCCGGATTGAACTCCAGCTGGATCTTCACGTCGCGCGCAATCGTGGTCAGCGTCGCATCGCGCTGGTCCACCAGTACCTTCTGCGCCTCGGCCAGGGTGTCGATATAGGCGTGGTTACCGTTGCCGGCATCGGCCAGCTGCTCCATCAGGTGATCGTTGTAGTTGCCGGCGCCGAAGCCCAGAGTGGTCAGCGCCACGCCGCTCTTGCGCTTCTCCTCGACCAGGTCGACCAGCTGCTCGAAGCTGGTGGTGCCGACGTTGAAGTCGCCGTCGGTGGCCAGCAGCACGCGGTTGTTGCCGCCCTTGACGAAGGCACGCTCGGCCATCGCGTAAGCCAGGCGGATCCCTTCGCCACCGTTGGTGGAACCGCCGGCGCTGAGCCGGTCGAGCGCCGCCGCGATGGTCGTGCCCTCGTCACCCGGTGTCGGCTCCAGCACCACGCCGGAGGCCCCGGCATAGACCACCAGGCTGATGCGATCCTGATGCCCCAGCTGTCTGGTCAGCAGCTTCAGCGCCGACTTCACCAGCGGCAGCTTGTTGGCCTCGTCCATCGAACCGGAGACGTCGACCAGGAACACCAGGTTCGACACCGGCCGCGGTCCCTGCGGTTGCCAGCCGCGGATGCCGACGCGCAGCAGCTTCGTCTTCGCGTTCCAGGGATTCGGCGCGATCTCGGTGTGCAGGCTGAAGGGCTGGCTGCGATCGCGCGGCAGCGGATCGTCGTAGTCGAAGTAGTTGACCAGCTCCTCGACGCGCACCGCATCCTGCGGCGGCAACTGCCCCTGCGCGAGGTAGCGGCGCACGTTGCTGTAGCTGCCGGTGTCGACGTCGATGCTGAAAGTCGACACCGGCTGCTCGGCGACACGCTGCACCGGGTTGGCATCGATCTTCGCGTAGTTGTCGCGATCCACCTCGGGCTGGGCACAGCAGGGTATTGCGGCCGGCGGTGGCGGTGCATGGTTGGCGACGGCTTCCTGCGACAGCATCGCCTTGGCCGCACCGTAGGCCCGCCTCTCGCGCTTGACGCTGGCGCCGGCCGGGGCGTCAGCGGCCGCATCGGCCATCGACTCCTCGACGGCTCGTTGATCAGACTCGACCGGTGCAGACGCCGGCTGCGGCGGTGGCTGGGTGGTGGAACAGGCTGCGGCCAGCACGAGGCTGGCGCAGGACAGGGACAGCAGCAGGGTTTTGCAGCGCATCGCAGTCTCCGTGGGTGGACGTTGATGCTGTAAACGGCGCAACTCCCGAAACGGGGTTAAGCCGCGCGTTCCCACCTTCAGAGCCGTGGGGTTCAACACACCTTTATCCGCGTGGGCTGAAGCCCACCTCGCTGGAGTACCGCCAGCACCTGCTCAACGGGATTCGTACCGCCGCGCCGCGCGGCGCGGCGCGACTGATTGCGCGTCGAGACCTGCAGCACCCTGAGGCAGGCAGCCTCGGCCGGAGCGCGGCTCAACGCCACCCACCTTCATCATGTTGAGATTCCCGCGGCAGGTGGAGTAGTGATCCACCAAGGACAAAATTGCACGCCACCCGTTTGCGGGGCAGACATCACACGCCACCCCCGCTAGTGTCAGAAGCTCGTCTCGCTTGGCCGTCGAGGTTCGATATGACGATTTACGCCCCCCTTCCTTTCCAGTACGTCGGCACTCCTCATAGCGCACAAGAACCAGGCGGTGAGAGAAGCCACACAGGTCCACTTTTCTGGGGATGGGACTTCAGTCCGAACAATCAGGTGTTGCAAGCGTATGGCGATGGAGTCGTAGTTGATGGATATGACGGCTTTCCAAGCACCACCGGGGATGAAGGGGTAGAGGCTGACAACGTCAATGACGGCATGGAGAACAGCCGAGATTCGGAGCTGGGTAATTACATTACCGTTGAGTACGGTCGCGGCACTCAGCATTCCTTCTTCATGACTTATTTACATCTACAACAGGGCTCGATTCCAGATTTCCTTTTGTCAGATTCGGAAGGTGACGTCACATTTGAAGCCCGCCAGAATCTTGGCATCAGCGGAAACTCTGGTGACTACACGGAAAATGGCGTCAATAAAGCCTACCTCAACCACGTTCATATTCATTTCGGCGACCGCCTCATTAAGTTTGATTACGCCGGAGGCACGGGAGGATGGATTGCCGATGGAAGTGGTGTTGCCCAGTATCCTGGCGGCTACGTCGAGATCGTCACCTCAAATTCAGAGAGTCTGTTTTTTTTAGGCTATAACGACCACGACGTTTTCTACTCTTCTGGAAACGGTGACAGATTCTCAGCCGGGGGCGGCAACGACCTCGTCCACCTCGGAAAGGGAGATGACTACGTCGATGGTGGCGCAGGCGTTGATGCAGTTGTTATCGACGCCTCCGCCTCGGACTACTCCAGCGCTGGCTCCATCGTCCGTATTGGAGATTCGATCCTGCTGAGGGGGGGCGAGGGACAAGACCACCTGCACGATGTCGAAACCATCCAGTTCTCTGACCGCACGTTCCCAACATCGCTTATTCGGCAAAACACGTACGTAATTGACGTCAGGAACGATGTCTACGTCGACAAGGTGGTCGGCGGCACGACGCTCCTCTCGTCAACCTCCGACGGGATGTTGCACTGCTCCCTTCCGAGCCTAGACCTGACTGAAGAGGGAGTTGGCCAGCGCAGCTTCTGGGACGTCGTCCTCGATCTCCTCCCCCGTATTCACTTGCCAGATGACGGCGGCACCCAACTCCTCATCCAGACGTCCGGTGGCGAACTGGCCCTGGATACCAGTGTCCGGTATTTCAAGCTGGCGGACTTCCAACCGGTCGAGACCACGCAGTTGCTGGAAGTTCTCCGGGCGCGCACCCCCCCGGATGACGGAAACGACGAAGTACCTGGCGCGATCCAGATCGGCAGCGGAACAATCACCAGTTACACGTCTGCCGAAGGCTCCATCGAATCCCAGAACGATGTCGACGTGTTCAGGGCCGAGCTTCAGGGCGGACAGAAATACGCATTCCTACTCTGGGCCGACGCCACGCAGGTGGGCAACCTCGATCCACAGCTGACGATCCGGGATACGAACAGCCAAGTCTGGCGGAACGACAATCTCACCAACGACACGACGATGTCGTTCATCTCCTTCGTCGCACCGGTTTCTGGCACCTATTATTTCGAGGCGACGGGCGTCGCCGGAAGCACCGGTGATTACTGGCTGAACATCACCCCGATCAACAATGATCCGACCGCGGATGGCTTCACGCCCACCGCCGGGGAAACAGACCCAGGCAACAATTCAAGCTGGGACTGGCAAGGCACCGAGGATGACGACAACTTCCCGCCACTCGACTGGGATCCGAACCACGGCGATCTGGATGCAGCCAACCGGCTTCGCGGAAAGGGCGGCGACGATCGCATCGAAGCCGGTCGCGGCAATGACATCGTCCTGGGCGATGACGGAGAGGACAAGCTCTACGGCGAGGAGGGCGACGATACGATCCTCGGCGGGCGCCACGATGACATCATCTATGGATGGACTGGCGATGACCTTATCTACGGCGAGGAGGGCGACGACACTATTCGGGGTGACACCTTCTCCAGCGCAGGCATCGGCAAAGATACGATTTACGGCGGCTACGGCGACGACGCCATCAGCGGCGGCAGCGGCGATGACTACATCAAGGGCGAGGACGACAATGACGACATCAAAGGCGATGCCGGTGACGATGAACTCTACGGCGACAGTGGCGATGACGCGCTGGACGGAGACGCCGGCGATGACCAGGTCTATGGTGGCAGCGGCAACGATATCCTCGACGGCGGGGACGGCAGGGACCGTCTGGCGGGAGAGACTGGGAATGATTCCCTCGACGGCGACGACGGGGATGACGCCCTTTACGGGGGTGTCGGCAGCGATACCCTGCGCGGCGGGGCCGGCAACGACCTCCTGCATGGCGAGGACGGGACGGACACCGCCGACTTCTCCGATGGCAATGCTGGCGTCGTTGTAAGTCTGTTCGACGAGATTGCCGTCAGTTCCGACCTGGGCACCGACATCCTTCACGGGATCGAGAACGTGATCGGGTCGAACGGCAAGGACGTCATCGATGGAAATCACTCCAGCAACACCATCGACGGCGACAGCGACGATGACATCCTCCGCGGCCACGGCGGGAACGATCTGATCCTTGGAAACGGTGGAAGAGACGTCGTATGGGGCGATGAAGGGGATGACTACGTCTACGGCGGCATTGATGACGACGAAGTCCGGGGCGGACTGGGCAGGGACTTCCTGTACGGCGATTCCGACAACGACCATCTGCGCGGAGAACAGGGCGACGATGTCATCGACGGCGGAGACGGGGTCGACTCGGTCTTCTTCTGGGGCGAACACGATGATTTCTCGCTCCAGCTGGGAGCATCCGGAGAAGTCATCGTCACCGATCTGCGCGCAGAGGGCCTCGAAGGGCGCGATGTCCTGACGAACGTCGAGTACATCGAGTTCTTTGACGGAAGGGCGCTGGTCTCCGACCTGCTCGCCGTCGCGCCGGTCACTTCAAGCGACACTGCCGAGTTGCTTGGTGATCGCCCCGCGCTTGTCGATCTGCTGGCGAATGACACTCCGAACGCCACTGCGGCCCACCTCCAGTCCGTTGAGGTCATTTCCGGAGGAGGTAGCGTCAGCATCATCGGCGGGCAATGCGTTTTTGATCCTGGCTCGGACTTCGATAGATTGCTGGTCGGTGAAACCGCAACCGTCCATGTCCGCTATTCGATCATCACCTCCGGCTTCCAGATCGCGACTGGCACTGCGGCTTTTACCGTCCTGGGCACAGTCGAGCCAGGAATCCTGTTGAAGGGGACCAGCGCGAACGATGAGCTTGCCGGAACCCCATACGCTGACACCCTGCTTGGCCACGGCGGCAACGACCTGCTGCACGGCGACGCTGGCAATGATGTCCTGAACGGAGGCACGGGCATCGATACCGCGTGGTTCACCGGACCCGCGGACACGACTGTGAGCCTGAAAACGACTGCCACGCAGGCAACTGGTCACGGAAATGATCAGTTGCAGTACATCGAAAACGTGACCAGCGCTGACGGCAACGACCGACTCACCGGTGACAGCATCGCGAACACCCTGAACGCCGGGGGTGGCAATGACACCCTGTTGGGCGGCGCCGGGAATGACATGCTCCTCGGCGGGTCGGGCAATGACCTGCTGCGCGGCGACGCTGGCGATGATGTCCTGAACGGAGGCACGGGTGTCGATACCGCGTGGTTCACCGGCATCGCGGACACGACTGTGAGCCTGAAAACGACTGCCGCGCAGGCAACTGGTCATGGCAATGATCAGTTGAAGTACATCGAGAACGTGACCAGCGCTGACGGCAACGACCGACTCACCGGTGACAGCGTCGCGAACATCCTGAGCGCCGGGGGCGGCAATGACACACTGTTGGGTGGCGCCGGGAATGACATGCTCCTCGGCGGGTCGGGCAATGACCTGCTGCGCGGCGACGCTGGCGATGATGTCCTGAACGGAGACAGCGGCGCAGACGTGTTCGTTTTCGGAATTGATTTCGGAACGGATGTGATCGCGAATTTTGACAATGACTTGGACGAACTGCGCCTTGACGACGCGATCTGGGGAGGCGGCTTGACGCCGGCCGAGGTGGTATCGACATTCGGCTCGGTCGTATCCGGGTCCTGCGTCCTGGATTTTGGCGGAGGCAACACAATCACAGTGGTGGGCTTCAGCAACCTCGCGGCACTGTCCAACGATTTGGCGTTCGTCTAGGCGGTTCTACCCCATGCCCACGCGCATCGCTGTCAGCCTCCGCGCGGGCTGAAACCCACACTACCCCGCTGGTTCGAAGGGCCGATCGTGCCGGGCTGACGGAATTGCATCCGTCGACCCGACATGATTCTTGCTGCCTTGTACTGCGGCCATAACCGCTCGCAACGCCCCGGCAGATGCTGAAAGAAGCGCGAGGCCGAGTTACCCACACTCGCATGGATGATTTCCCTCTGGGGGATTGCCAGCCTCCGGCCGCTATCTCCTGGTGGATCATTTCCACCGAGGCTTCTGCATGATCGAAGCACCAGCACCTGTCCGACGATCGGCCGCGTGGTCCTTGCTGCAGAGCCTGCTCCTCGGCCTGGCCTACTATCTCGGAGCCCGTGCCGGGGTAGCCGGTGCGGTAATGTCAGAGGGGATTGCGATCCTGTGGCCGCCGAACGGTTTGCTGCTCGCGGTCCTGCTGGTGATGCCTCGCCGCGACTGGCCCGGTGTCTTCCTGGCGGTAACGGTCGCGGAGATCTGCGCGGATTGGGGCAGCTTCGAGCTCTGGGAGTCGCTGGCCTTTGCCGCAATCAACTGCAGCGAAAGCTGCCTGATCGCCGTCCTGCTGCGCCGCTGGTTCGAATCGGGCGTGGACTTGCGCAAATACCGGCAGGTATTGGCTTTCGCCCTGCTGGGGCTGGTACTGGCTCCGGCGCTGTCGGCCTTGTTCGGCGCCTTGGTCTATGACCTGGGTCGCGGTGGGCATACGTCGTTCGTGACCTTCTGGCGTATCTGGTGGTTTGGCGATGCGCTGGGCCTGCTCGTGATCACCCCGGCAGCCTGGTCCCTGCTGCATGGCTGGCAGCGGGGCGGGGCCAGGGCAACGCCACCGGTCAGGGCGGTCATCTGGGTAGCGACCACCGTTGCCCTCTCCGTCTGGATATTCAGCGGCGCCGCCCGCGACCTGACGCGAGTCCCGGTGACGCCCTTCCTGGTCATGCCTGTCCTGGCGCTGGCAGCAGCGCGCGGTGGGATGGCGGCGGTGGCGTGGAGCGGGCTGGCATTGACGGTGGTGAGCGTCGTTGCAACCGTAAGGGGGCACGGTCCCTACGCCGGCCTGCAGCAGGTCGAGGCCGTGCTGGCACTGCAGGAGTATCTGACCATCGCCCTGTTGAGTGGCTTGGCCCTGGCCGCGCTGGTGGGCGAGACGCAGGCGCAGCAGCGTCGTGCACAAGCCTCGGAGGAGGCACTGCGCCGACTCAACGAGGACCTGGAGCGTCGCGTGGCAGAGCGCACCGCCGATCTGGCCATCGCCAACCGGGAACTGGAACGGCTGGCAACCCGGGATGCCCTGACGGGTGCGTTCAACCGGCGACACCTGATGGATGAGGCGGCGACGGAGCTGGCGCGCGCCGGGCGCTATGGTCATTCCCTGTCCCTGGTGATCTGGGATCTGGACCATTTCAAGGCCATCAATGATCGCTATGGGCATCTCGCCGGCGACGGCGTCCTGTGCATGGCGGTGCAGAAGGCGCAGTCGCTGCTACGCCCCTCCGACGTGCTGACGCGATATGGCGGCGAAGAGTTCGTCCTGCTGCTGCCGGAGACCGGATTGCAGCAGGCCCAAGCCCTGGCCGAGCGCATCCGGCAGGCGATCTGTGCAGCGGATTTCCTCACTCAATGGGGACCGGTATCGGTGAGCGCCAGCTTCGGAGTAGCGAGCCGGCGGCCTGAGGATGAGCGTATCGAAACCCTGCTGGACCGCGCCGACCGTGCCCTGTACGCGGCCAAGCGCCACGGGCGCAACCGCGTGGAGATCGAGGAACCGTAGATACCCTTGCTCATCACTGAGAACAACGGTATCTGCAACTACCCCATTTTTCATCCCACCGTCAGAACATCGGATCGATCCTCACGCCCTGCTTCCGTGCCAGTGCCAGCTGCGTGGCTTCCGCCACCTCTCCGGGCCGACGCATCGCCGGGCCGGAGGCCTCGACCAGGATGAACTGCCGGCCGCGCCAGCTGATCGACGCCTGCCCCTCGCGCGGCTTTCCGGCGATGCCGAGCAGGTAGTGCTTCGGCACATGGATGCCGACAATCGGGGTGTCGGTGAGGTTCTGCAGGATCGCGGCGAGCAACGCCGCCTTGGTGTCGCAGTCGCCGTAGCCGCGTTCCAGCGCCAGCGGCGGCGGGTAGAAGCCGAGGATCTTGCGACCGCCTTCCCAGGTTGCCGGCTGGCGGTAGACCAGGCCGCCCTGCACCAAGGCGATCGCCGCCTGCACCATCCAGCCCGTATCGCGACCCTGCTCGGCGGCGAGCCGG
>DATILC010000345.1:0-17206 GCA_035476855.1 Solimonas sp.
ACCGCAGGCGCCGCTGCTGGTGCTGCTGGACAGCGCCGCCCTGCTGCGCGAACAGGCCCAGCAGATCAAGCTGGCGGCGCTGGGCCGTCTGTCGGCCAGCATCGCGCATGAAATCCGCAACCCGCTGTCGGCGATCACCCATGCCGGCCAGCTGCTGGCCGAAGCCAGCGAGATCCAGCCCGACAACCAGCGCCTGCTGGGCATGATCCAGCGCCATGCCGGCCGCATCGACAAGATCGTGCGCGACGTTCTGGAGCTGTCGCGGCGCGACGACGCCGAGCAGGAGGAGCTGCCGCTGCGCGAATGGCTGCTGCGTACGCTGACCCTGTACCAGGAGGGCTATCCGCAGTCGGCGCGTCCGATCGAGATGCTCGACGTGCCGGCGAGCATCGGCGTGCGCTTCGCGCCGGGCCACCTGCAGCAGGTGCTGTTCAACCTCTGGGACAACAGCTTCGAGCACGGCGGGCCTGCGGCGCGGGTGCTGATGCATGCCGAGCGGCTCGACAACGGCCGCATCTACCTGGAAGTGGCCGACAATGGCCCCGGCATCGCCGACGACCTGTCCGACAAGATCTTTGAACCTTTCTTCACCACCCACTCGGCCGGTACCGGCCTGGGGCTTTATCTGGCGCGCGAGCTCTGCGAATACAATCGCGGCAAGCTGCAGCTGTTGTCACAAGCGCGGGGCGCCTGCTTCCGCATCCTGTTCCCTCTCGATACGCCACACCCGACATGAAGGCGACTGCACTGATCGTTGACGACGAGGCCGATATCCGCGAGCTGGTGGAGATCACTCTCGCCCGCATGGGCCTGAAGACACGCTCCGCTGCCAACCTGGCCGAGGCCAGGCGCCTGCTCGGCGAGCAGGTCTTCGATTTCTGCATCACCGACATGCGCCTGCCCGACGGAAATGGCAGCAGCCTGGTGCAGTACATCCAGAAGCAGCATGCACAGATGCCGGTGGCGGTGATCACCGCCTATGGCAGTTCGCAGGCCGCGGTGGAAAGCCTCAAGGCCGGCGCCTTCGACTTCGTCTCCAAGCCGGTCAACCTGCAGACCCTGCGCAAGCTGGTCGATGCCGCACTGAAGCTGCGCAGCCGCGACGACAAGCCGGCGGCGGCCGACGACGGCGGCCTGCTCGGCGAGCACGACAGCGTGCGCCAGCTGCGCGGCATGATCGAGCGCCTGGCGCGCAGCCAGGCGCCGGTGCACATCGCCGGCGAGTCCGGCACCGGCAAGGAACTGGTCGCGCGCCTGATCCACAACCGCGGCCCGCGCGCGACCGGGCCGTTCGTGCCGGTCAACTGCGGCGCGATTCCCTCGGAGCTGATGGAAAGCGAGTTCTTCGGTCACCTGAAGGGCAGCTTCACCGGGGCCCTGCGCGACAAGTCCGGCCTGTTCCAGGCCGCCGAGGGCGGCACCCTGTTCCTCGACGAGGTCGCCGACCTGCCGCTGCACATGCAGGTCAAGCTGCTGCGCGCCCTGCAGGAGCGCGCGGTACGGCCGGTCGGCAGCGAGTCCGAGGTGGCGGTCAACGTGCGCATCATCTCGGCGACGCACAAGAGCCTCGGCGACCAGGTCGCCCAGGGCAGCTTCCGCCAGGACCTGTTCTACCGCCTCAACGTCATCGAGGTACGCACGCCGCCGTTGCGCGAACGCGCCTGCGACATCCCGCTGCTGGCTGGCCACATCCTGACGCGGCTGGCGCGGGACATCGGCCTGCCGGAGCAGCCGCAACTCGATGCGGCGGCACAGCAGGCGCTGAAGACCTACGGCTTCCCGGGCAACGTGCGCGAGCTGGAGAACATCCTGGAGCGCGCCATCACGCTGTGCGACGGCGAGCAGATCACCGCACCCGACCTGCAGCTGCGCAACTTTCCCGGTGCCAGCACCCCGGCGACCGGCGCGCTGGAGGACCAGATGGAAGACATCGAGCGCAAGGCGATACAGGAAGCGCTGGAGAAGGCGCGCTTCAACAAGACCAAGGCCGCGGAACTGCTGGGGATGTCGTTCCGATCGCTGCGTTACCGGATCAAGAAACTCGGCATCGAGTAACGCGCCGCAGGAGCAGCCGCTGGCTGCTCCTGCGGAAAACGACTAAGCAGTCTGCAGACCGCACTCGCGCTTGTCGTCGCCCTTGGTCGGGTCGTAGTAGTCGAGGTTGTCCGGCAGGCCGTGCTGCTTGAGGTACTGCCACAGCTCCTTCGAGCCCCAGTGCAGGATCGGCGCCACCTTGATCACGCCGCGGCTGTCCAGCGACACCGGCTCCATGCCGGCGCGGTGCGCAGTGTCGCCGCTGCGCACGCCGGTGATCCAGATCTTCGGCTGCAGCTCGCGCAGCGCGCGGCGGAACGGCTCCAGCTTGACCTCTTCGGTGAAGCGCTCATGCGCCGGCGTATCGAGCTCCGGCACCGGCCCGTCCGCCGCCTCGCGGTGCGCGCGCGAACGCAGCGGCTGGTAGACCAGGCGCTGCAGCTTGAGCTGCGCGGTCAGTGCGTCGGCGAACTGGTAGGTCGAGGGCGTGTTGTAGCCCGAGTCCATCCACACCACCGGGATGTCCGGCCGCTGCCGCGTCACCAGGTGCAGGATCGCGGCGGAGAACGGCCGGAAGTTGCTGGTGATGATCGCGCGCGGGTCCTGCGCCAGGGCCCAGGCGATGAGCCCATCGGGATCGCGACCGAGATCGCGGTTGACGGCCTCCAGGTCCAGCTTCATCGCAGCACTCCATCCACAACGGGGTGCAGATTATAGAAGCCTGCATGCCAGAATGAGTCCAGGCCCCGGAATCCACTATGGATATGACTTTTCCCGATATCGGCAACTATCGGCTGCAGACACAGCCGACGCAGAGCCCTGCGCCGGCACCGGTCTGGCGCGGCCAGCGGGTCGCGGGCCAGGGCCCCAACCTGCATTTCCTGCACGGCAACGGCTTCAGCGGCGGCGTCTACTGGCCGTTCCTGAGCCGCTTCCTGCCGGACTACGGGTTGTTCTGCAACGATATCGAGGGCCATGGCGACAGTGATGCCCCGGCCGCCTTCTCCGGTATCGAAGCAGTGCTGGGCCGCGCCCGCCAGGTGATCGCCGAACAGGGGCTCGACCGGCAGCCGCTGATCGGCATCGGCCACAGCTTCGGCGCGGCACTGACCCTGCGCCTGGCAGCCGACCACCCGCAGCTGTTCCGCGCCGTGGTGCTGCTCGACCCGATCGTGATGCCGCCGCCGATGTGGCTGGGCGTGCGACTGGCCAGCCTGCTCGGCCGCCACCCGATGGCGCAGGCTGCGCTGCGCCGCCGCAACCGCTGGCCTTCGCGTGACGCCGCCTTTGCCCACCTCAATAACCGCGGCATCTATGCCGGCTGGACGGCGGAGGCGATGCGCTGCTTCGTCGAACACGCGCTGAAGCCGACCGGCCAGGGCGAGGAAGTGCAGCTCAGCTGCCCACCGGCGCTGGAAGCCGCCATCTTCGAGCACCCGGTCTGGCCCTGGCCGGCCTTCCGCCGCCTGCAGTGCCCGGTGCTGTTCGTCTACGGCGAATCCAGCTACGGCTTCTTTCCCTGGGCGCAGCGCCTGGCCCGGCGCGCCAACCCGCGCATCGAGTTCCAGCGGCTGCCGGGCGGCCACTGCTTCATGCAGCAGGATCCGGCGCGGGCGCATGCGACTGTCGCCGACTTCCTGCACCGCCAGGGGCTCTGACACAAAAGCTTCATCGATCCTTCAACAGGGCTTCACCGGCGCGGCGCAGGCTGAGACGCATGAAAAAGGATGAAGCCAAGCACGAACCCAAGACCCATTTCCGCACGATCTGGATTTCCGACGTGCACCTGGGTACCACCGGCTGCAAGGCCGATCACCTCGTGGACTTCCTCAAGTCGCATACCTGCGACACGCTTTACCTGGTCGGCGACATCGTCGACGGCTGGAAGCTCACCGGCGGCTGGTACTGGCCGCAGGAGCACACCAACGTCGTCCGCAAGATCCTGACCAAGGCCAAGCGCGGCACGGAAGTGATCTACGTCACCGGCAACCATGACGAGTTCCTGCGCAAGTTCGTCGACTACCGCCTGGAGATCGGCAACATGCGCCTGGTCAACGAGGCGGTGCACACCACCGCCGACGGCAAGCGGCTGCTGGTGATCCACGGCGACTTCTTCGACGTCATCACCCGCTACCACAAGTGGATCGCGCTGGCCGGCGACGCGCTGTACAACGGCACGATGCGCTTCAACTACTGGTTCAACCGCGGCCGCGCCCTGCTGGGCATGCGCTACTGGTCGCTGTCGGCCTTCGCCAAGCAGCACGTCAAGACCGCGGTCAACGTGGTCTCGACCTTCGAGGAATCGCTGGCGCACGAGTGCCGCCGCCGCAAGCTCGACGGCGTGGTCTGCGGCCACATCCACCATGCCGAGGCGCGCGACATCGACGGCGTGCGCTACTACAACTGCGGCGACTGGGTGGAAAGCTGCACCGCCCTGACCGAGGACCAGAACGGCCACATCCAGGTGCTGAACTGGGTCACCGCCGACCACCTCAACATGTCGCCCAAGGTGACGCCGCTGCGCCGTCCGGTCGCGGCCTGAGGTCCGGCCGCAACGGAACCGCGGTTCAGCGGCGCCGGGCCGCATTTACCCCTCGCATGGATGTCCGGGCTCGCCCCGCGGCACTAGAATGCTGGCATGGGCAGCGGGGATCGCCATGCATGACAGGAACATCAGGGCCATCACGGCGGTCGCGTTCGGACTGCTGCTGACGGCCTGTGGCAGTTCGGGTGGTTCCTCCGGTGGCACGGCTACGCCGCCGCCGGTAACGCGCTCCAACCTGCCGGCTTCCTGCGTCAACTTCGCCCCCGACGCCTTCCTGACCCGCAACGAACTGACCCCCGGTACGCGCCGCGCCGATGCCCAGCTGATGCTGCGCTTCCTGCAGTTCACCGACGACCACATCATCGACGACGAGGGCCAGGCGATCCACGGTGCCGGCTTCACCGACCCCCTGCACGTCACCTTCGAATCCGCCCTGCGCCTGCAGCAGGAATACTCGGACGAAGCGCTCAACGACATGATCCAGGGCGTCAACGCCTGCCATGCGGCGTTCCCGGCCGAGTTCATGATCGTCACCGGCGACAGCGCCGACCTCACCACGCTGGCCGAGACCCGTCGCTTCATCGACAACCTCGACGGCACTTTCGACCGCGTCAGCGCCTTCGAGGAGACGTGCCTCGCCGGCCTGCCGGCGGGCACCCCGGCAGCGATCGCCGAGGCAAGCTGCACGCGTTTCACCGGCCGCGGCGTCGCCGACACCCAGACTGTCGACCCGGATCCCGAGGACCCGAGCTACCAGCTGCTGGCCACGCGCACTGCGCGCCAGATCCTCGATGCCACCACCGCCGCTGCCAGCGGCCGTGCCGCCGACGGTTCGACCGATCCGGCGCGTCAGACCAGCACGCGCGCGCCCGGCCTGCCCGAGGCCCTGCGCTGCCATGCCGGTGACGCCGGCTGCGCCAATGCGAAGCTGGCGATGCCCTGGCTGGTCGCCTTCGGCAACCACGATGGCTACATCCGCGGCACCGTCGCGCTACCGCAGGACGTGCTCAATGCCGCGCTGTTCGCCGCCGGCCGCCGCTACCTCGCCAACCAGCACGAGTTCATCGACGAATTCTTCAAGTCCGAACCCGCGCCCGGTCCGCTGGGGCATGGCTTCAACCTCGCCGACCTCACGCGGCGCATGGACAACGACCTGCGCAACGACGGCTATTACGCCTTCGACGCCGGCGGCGGCAAGTTCCGCATGCTGGTGATCAACACCATCATCGACGGCCACGACTCGCGCATCCCCGGCAACCTGCTGCTCAATCCCTTCGCCCTGTCCGACGGTACGATCGACGCCGCGCAGTTCGACTGGGTCAAGGCCGAGCTGGCCGCCGCATCGGCACGCCACCAGCTGGTGATGCTGTTCAGCCACCACCCGGACCTGACCTTCGCCGAGTACGGCATGTTCGCGCCGCTGGTGCCGATCGAGGTCACCGCCGCCGCGCTGAATGCCGAGCTGGCCAGCTGGCCCAACCTGATCGCCTGGGTCGCCGGCCACACCCACGTGCACCGCATCCGTGCCTTCAAGGTCGACAACGGCAACGGCTCCAATGGCGTGGTCGAGACGCCGGTCGCCTGCAAGGGGCCGGGCCCCTGCAGCGGCTTCTGGCAGATCGAGACCGCCTCGCTGATCGACGAGCCGCAGGAGCAGCGCCTGCTCGAGGTATTCGACAACGGCGACGGCAGCGGTACCATTCGCGCGCCGGTGCTGACCCACCGCTACGACAAATCGAAGGCGCTGGCCGCCGCCGACGACCGTTGCGCGCTGTACCTGGCCGACCCCGCCGCGGTCGCCGCAGCTGTCACCGAGGCCAACCTCGGCGCCCTCTGTTCGCAGGGTGGCGTGCGCATCGGCCAGCCGACCGACCGCAACGTCGACCTGATGTTCCGCATGCCCACTTTCTGATCTTCTGCTGAGCCACACCATGCTCTTCTCCTTCTTCTTCGCGCTGCGCGCCGCCGGGCTCAAGTCCAGCCTCAGCGAATTCCTGACCCTGCTGGAAGCCCTGCAGAAGAACGTCGCGATCTTCTCGCTCGACGATTTCTACTTCCTGTCGCGCACCACGCTGGTCAAGGACGAAACCCAGTTCGACCGCTTCGACCGCGCCTTCGCCGCCTACTTCAAGGGCATCGAGGCATTGACCGGCGAGCTGTTCGCCAGCATTCCCGAGGAGTGGCTGCGGCTGCAGGCGCAGAAGCTGCTGAGCGACGAGGAGAAGGCCAGGATCGAGGCCATGGGCGGGCTCGACAAGCTGATGGAGGTGCTCAAGCAGCGCCTCGAGGAACAGAAGGAACGCCACCAGGGCGGCAACAAGTGGATCGGCACCGGCGGCACCTCGCCCTTCGGCAACGGCGGCTTCAACCCCGAGGGCGTGCGCATCGGCGGCCAGGGCGGCGGCAAGACCGCGGTCAAGGTCTGGGAGAAGCGCGATTTCCGCAACCTCGACGACACCCTGGAACTGGGCACGCGCAACATCAAGGTGGCGCTGCGCCGCCTGCGCCGCTTCGCCCGCGAGGGCGCACCGGACGAACTGGATCTCGACGACACCATCCGCAGCACCGCGCGCAACGCCGGCTACCTCGACATCAAGATGGTGCCGGAGCGCCACAACGCGGTGAAGGTGCTGTTGTTCCTCGACGTCGGCGGCTCGATGGACCCGCATGTGCGCGTCTGCGAGGAACTGTTCTCGGCCGCCAAGACCGAGTTCAAGCACCTCGAGTACTTCTACTTCCACAACTTCGTCTACGAAAGCGTGTGGAAGGACAACAACCGCCGCCACGGCGAGCGCCTTCCGGTGTTCGACGTGCTGCACAAGTACACGCCGGACTACAAGGTGATCTTCGTCGGTGACGCCACCATGAGCCCCTACGAGATCGTCCAGCCCGGCGGCAGCGTCGAGCACTGGAACGAGGAAGCCGGCGCGGTCTGGTTCAAGCGCATCCGCGACGTATTCCCGCGCCTGATCTGGCTCAACCCGGAGAATCCGCAGTACTGGGAGCACACCCAGTCGGTGCAGATCACCCAGGAACTGGTCGGCCGCGACCGCATGTTCCCGATGACCCTGGCCGGCCTCGAGCAGGGCATGAAGCGGCTGGCGCATTAAACTCTGCAGCACAAACACAACCAAGCACTGAGGAGAGAAGCATGCCTGCGACCGTCGCATTGATCGGCTTTACCGCCTGGACGCTGCTGCTGGTGTTCATCGCGGTCAACTGGCGCGCGCTGGAAATCCTGCGCGGCGTGCCGGCGGATTCCTGGACCCGTGGCAAGGAACGCGATCGCCCGGCGCTGATCAAACGCATCGAACACGCGCACATCAACTGCATCGAGAACCTGCCGGTGTTCGCCGCGATCGTGCTGGCGGCCTACGTGATGGGCAAGAGCGCGGTGGTGGATGCGGTGGCGGTGTACGTGCTCTATGCGCGCATCGCCCAGAGCCTCACCCATCTCGCCGGCGTTTCGCACTGGATGGTGCTGGTCCGCGCGACGTTCTACACCCTCCAGATCCTGCTGTTCTTCTACATGATCTGGGGCCTGGTCGCTTGAAGCCTTCTGCCCGCCGCCGACTTAGACGCTGGTCCTGGATCAGCTTCTGGACCTTCGCCCTGGTCGTGCTGCTGGGCAACCGCTGGGTCATCAACAATACCGACGCCTACATCACCGACAAGTGGGCGCTGCTGCCGGACAACGACGTGGGGCTGGTGCTGGGCACCAGCCCCTGGCTCGCCAGCGGCAAGGCCAGCCCGGCCTTCCAGGGCCGCATCGATGCAGCGGCGGAGCTGTACCGGGTGGGCAAGGTCAAGCACCTGATCGTCAGCGGCGCCAACCCGGACGAGACCTACAACGAGCCGCGCGCGATGCGCAAGGCGCTGATGCTGGCCGGCGTGCCGGAGGAAGCGATCACGCTGGACTACGCCGGCTTCCGCACCTTCGATTCGGTGGTGCGCGCCCAGCAGGTGTTCAGGCTGGAGCGATTCACCGTCATCACGCAGAAGTACCACACCTACCGCGCGGTGTTCATCGCCAAGAAGTTCGGCGTGCCGGCCTGGGCCTTCATCGCCCCGGCCAACCCGGACGGCCGCCCCGGCAACCGCCACCCGGTACGCGAGGTCTTCGCCCGCGTCGGCGCGATCCTCGACATCTTCGTGCTCAACACCCGGCCCAAGTTCCTTGGCCAACCGGAAGAGGTGCCGGTGGACCCGCCGCCGGAACGGCTGCCGCAGGAGCAGGTACCGCTGGCGCCGGGCGCCGAAGGTGCAGACGTCCGGCCGTCTCCGGAGCAGTACCGGGCCTGAGCGGGCGGCGGGCATAGAAAAGGGGCCGGTTACCCGGCCCCAAACGCACTCACCCCACAACGTCAGAACGAGTATTTGATCGCGAGTTCCACGAAGTCGCGGTCGGCGAGCAGATTGCGCTCGCCCAAGCCACCCGAGCGGGTGGCACCAAAGTAACGGGTATAGCCTATTTCGCCTTGCCATGCCTGCAGATAGACCAGGTTGACCGAGGCGCTGGCCGACTTGCGGTCCTCGACGAAGTTGGTGATCGGCGTCGGCGTGGTGCCGTCGACGTCGTGGTCGAAGCGCAGCATCGGCTCCAGCGTGAAGAGGTTGAAAACGTTGTTGTAAGTGAAGCGCGCGATCAGCTTGTAACCCCAGGAGAACGGCGTGGCGTAGCGGCCATAGGGCGTTACCGGCGCACCGGCGATCGCCGGATTTTCCAGCGGCGTGCCGCGGCCGTTGAGCGCCGCCGTGCCGCTGTTCGGGGTATAGGTGGCGGGGGCCTCGAAGGCCAGTTCCTGCGCTGACGGCATGCCGTGCACATAGGCCATGCCGGCCTCGCCCACCAGCAACACCTGGTCGTAGCCCAGCAGGCGGTTGGGCGGGAACAGCGCGGTGAAGCCGAGGTCGCCCTGGCTGACGTCATAACGGCGCCAGCCGCGGATGTACTGCCCGCCCAGCGCCGCACCGGCCACCGGGCTCAGCTGGCTGGGCGCGCCGAGGCCGGTCAGCAGCAGTTCGATGTCATCGATCTGCAGCGGCTGGTCGACCTTGTAGCTGTACTCGCCCTGCACCGACCAGTCGCCGATCGTGGTGTTGAAGGACATGCCGTAGAGCTGGATGTCCTCCGGGTACTCGACGAAGTAGTTGGCGCTGCTGGCCGGCGAGACGCTGCTGTTGCGCGAGGTGCCGCTGAACAGCGGCAGGCGGCTGTGGTAGTTCATCGCGTAGGCCGCCAGGTCCATGTCGCGCAGCTGCGGTACCAGCGTGCTGAGCTTGACGCCCCACTGGCCGTCGTCGGAGGCATCGCGATCCCCGGCCCGCGGCACGGTGCTGCCGATCTGCACGCAGGACAGCGGCCCGGTCGGCGCCGCGCAGGCGCTGCCGGCAGGCGCGTTCTCGCCGACGCGGCCGAGGCCGAGGTTGGCACGGTTGCCGGCGATGCCGGCAAAGTCATTGCTGCCGAAGTACGAACCGGAGGCATCGATCTCGGTGTGGCGCCAGTTGAGCTGGTAGAAGGCCTCCAGCGACAGCCAGCCGAAGGGGCTGTACGACAGCCACAGGTTCTCGGTGGGGATCAGCACCTCGTCCAACTCGTGGCCGGGCACGCGCAGCTGGCCCTGGTCGAAGGCCAGGATGCTGTTGATGCCGTGCAGCACGAAGGTCGACTCGCCCCAGTTGATCACCTGGCGGCCCAGCTTGAAGGCCAGCGAGCGCTGGTTGATGTCGACCGCGCCGAACACATAGGCATCGAGCAGGTCGGCGTCGCTGCCGAGGTAGTTGTGCAGCCGCGCGTTCTTGGCCTGGTACTCGGCCAGCGAGGCTTCCTTGCCGGCACCGTAGTCGGCGGCATCGTAGAAGTCGTGGCTGCGCGCGGTCTGGTTGAAGACGTAGCTGCCGCGCAGGAAGGCGCCCCAGTTGCCGCGCGAGAAGGTCAGGTCCGAGGTCAGCTTGGCCGCGGCCGCGACCACTTCACCGCGGTCGAAGGCGAGGTTGCCGTCGTCGCCGTTGGTGGAGAAGGCGCTGCCGCCATTGGCAATGCCGACCAGGCCGTCGTCGCGCGCCTGCGCGCGCATCGCCGCGCCCACCGACAGCTTGTTCTCCAGCACCATGTCGACACCGGCGACTTCATCGGTGAAGGCCAGCGCCGGCGTGCACAGGGCGGCGGCGGCGAGCGCCACCAGCCCCCGTTGTTGCTTAGTGTTCATGGGGGTTTTTCCTCAAGTCTTATTCGTTGTCGCCCGCGGGCGGGCAGGCGCCGCCGATCGGCAGGCACAGGCCATCGCTGCGCAGGAAGCTGGCGGTGAGCCGCTGCATCTCGGCAGTGGCAGCCGGCGAGGCCGTGGGATCGAGGATGGAACCGTGGTCGCCCTGGGCGAAGCGGACCACGTTGTGGCGCGCCGCGGCGTCGAGCAGCACCGAGGGCGTGGCCACCGGCACATCGAAGGCGGCGTTGTCGCCGGGCTGGAAGTCCAGGCCCATCGCCCGCGCCAGCGGCGTGGTGCCGGACAGGTAGCCGGACAGCGGCAGGGTGTCGGTCGCCGGGCAGAGCGGATCGCCGAGGATGGCGCAGTTCGGCACTACCGCATCGCCGACCACCTCGATCATCAGGAGTGGATGGCCGGCACGGGCCGCCGTCGCGAAATTGAGCGGATCGCCGGAGTCCACCGCGGTCTGGGCGAAGCGCAGGAAGGTTTCGTAGTTGTCGCTGCCTTCGATCACGCCGTTGCCGCGCAGACCCGCTGCGATGCGCGGGCCGAAGCTGGCCGAGGCATCGAGCAGCCGCGCGATGCCGCCGCCGGGCATGGCCAGCACGCCTGCCCCGGTGGCGCTGTTCACGCCGAGGAAGGTACCGGCGACGATGGCGCCCAGAGAATGGCCGACATAACGAACCTGCGTGGTGTCGAAGCGGATCGGCAGCACCGTGCCGGCGCCCTCGACCCCCGGCGGGATCACGAACACCGCGCCGTTGCCGCTGCCATCGCGCGGCGCCAGCGACTTGCCGAGATGGAGCAGGTCCGACACGCCCTGGCGCAGGTTGTCGCGCGAGGTCAGCAGGCTGCCGAGGTTGATGAAGTGGGTGCCGGAGGCATCGACGCTGCCATCAGGCCCCGGCGCACTGCTGGCGTTGTTGACCAGGTCCAGTTCGAAGCTGCGCTCGGTGGTGCCGGGCACGCGCAGGGCGGCGGCGCGGTCGCTGGCCGGGATGCCGTGCAGCGGCAGGTCGATGGCGATCACCGCGAAGCCGGCCTGGGTCAGCGCCGGTGCCAGTGGCAGCATCTGCGAGCGGTTGCCGGTGATGCCGTGCTGGAAGATCACCACCGGCCAGCCGTTCTCCGGCATGGGGCCCTTGGGAATGGTGACCAGCACCGGTACGGTCTGAACGCTCTGCTGCAGCGGCAGCGGGAAGCAGACCGTGGTGCTGGCGCTGGGCCGTGCCGTACCGGCCGGCAGCGGCGCACCGCCGGCGAAGGCGGCGCAGGGCACCTGGCCGAGGAAGCGGCCGGACAGGTTCGGCTTCGAGGTATCGGCCTTCCAGAACTGCGTCAGCGGCGCGGTCGGCGCCTCGGCCGAGGGCGCGCCGGAGTAGTACGGCAGCGCCAGTTGGCCGGCATAGACATCGGCCACCGGCGGCAACGGCAGGCCCAACTGCGAAGTGTCGCGGCCGCTGGGGAACAGCGTCAGCGGTCGCGCAGCAGCGGCAGCAGCGAGGCCCTGCAGGGTCACGGTCGCCGACTGGGTGGTGAACGGCCAGGCGATCTGCACCTTCTCCGCCGGGGTGCCGGTGGCGGCGAGCAGCTGCATCGCCGGCTGCAACTGCTGGCGGATGGCTTCCAGCGTCGCCTTCTGGGTCTCGCTCAGCAAGGTCAGCGCCGGCTCGGACTGCTGGGACACCGGCGTGGCGGAACGCACCACGCGGAACAGGTCACCGGCGACGATCGGCTCGCCGCCCAGCGAGCGCACCGCGTCGGTCAGGGCGACGACATAGGTGGTCGAGGATTTCAGCGGCTTCAGCGGCTCGATCAGGATGCGCGAGCGCTTCTGGTTGATCGGCAGGTTCGGCGCAGTACCGTCGATCGCGGTCGAGGGCTGCACGGTGAAGTCAGTGCCGGCGACCAGGCGGGTCGGCGGCGAGGTCGAGGTGTCGTAGATCACCAGGCCGGCCGGCACGCTGGCGTAGTCGACGAAGCCGGTGAGGTCGGTGAACAGCGAGGCGGTGGTCGACCAGCCATCCAGTTCGTTGGCCGCCGTCACCGGCGACTGGTTGCTGGCGTTGGGGATGTTGAGGGTGGGATCGGTAAAGCCGGCGAACAGCAGGTCGATCGGGAACGGGAAGGCCAGGCTGCCGCCCGCAGCAACCGGATCGAACACCGTCACCGCCTTGCTGCCGGGACCACCGCTGAAATCGTCACCGCCCTCGTTGGCAGCCTTGTCGCAGGCCGACAGGGCCAGGGCAAACAGCAGGGGGGTAAATCGGGCGAGCTTCTTCATTGTTATCTCCGGCGCCGGCCTTGAAGGCCTTGTTCCCTGTGCCGGAACTCCAATGGGTTCAGGCACTTCTCTCGTCGAACTGCGATGAGAAGTATCGAATTGCCGACCGGCGGTAACAATGAAAATGATGCGGCGTTTTCCTACCTTCTGTCGGATTTATCCTACAAACAGTAAGTCCATGGACCGGGCCGAGGTAAGCGCAGGCCGGCCATGCCGACGACGATGCGACGCTTGAGCCCACACTGCCGGCGCGCACCATCCGGAACCGCGTCCGGCGCTTCGTGTATAAAAAGCGTCGATCATCCCGACCTTGCCATGAACGACAAGTCTGTCCTGCTGGAACAGCTGAAGATCGACCACTCCGCACGAACCCCCCAGCAGCGCCCCTGGCTGCGCTGGCTGGCGGTCGCTGCCCTGCTGCTGGTCGCCGCCGCCCTGCTCGCCGGGTTCCTCACCGCGGAGAAGCCGCTGGAGGTCAGTGTCGTCAGCGCGCGCAGCGCCGGCCCGGACGCCGCGGCCTCGGTGCTCGACGCCTCCGGCTACGTCGTTGCGCGGCGCCAGGCGACGGTGTCCTCCAAGGTCACCGGCAAGGTCATCGAGGTCCTGCTGGAGGAAGGCCGCCGCGTCGAGGCCGGCCAGGTGCTGGCGCGCATCGACGACAGCAACGCGCAGGCGCAGCTGGCGCTGGCGCAGGCGCAGCTGCAGGCCTCGCGCTCACAGCAGGCGCAGGTACAGGTGCAGCTGGCCGAGGCGCAGCGCCAGCTGGTCCGCACGCGCGAACTGGCACAGCGCAAGCTACTCAGCCAGCAAGCGCTGGACACGGCGCAGGCCAACACCGACACGCTGGCGGCGCAGCTGAAGACCTCGCAACAGAACATCGAGGTGTCACAGCGCAGTGTTGCCGTACAGCAGCGGCAGCTCGACGACACCGTGGTGCGCGCCCCCTTCGCCGGCGTCATCACGGTGAAGAACGCCCAGCCCGGCGAGATGATCTCGCCGCTGTCCGCCGGCGGTGCCGGCACGCGCACCGGCATCGGCACGCTGGTCGACATGGATTCGCTGGAGATCGAGGTCGACGTCAACGAGAACTTCATCAACCGCGTGCGGCCCGGCCAGCCGGCAGCGGCGCGACTCAATGCCTACCCGGACCTGGAAATCCCCTGCGAGGTGATCGCGGTGATTCCCACCGCCGACCGCAGCAAGGCCACGGTCAAGGTGCGCGTCGGCTTCAAGACGAAGGATCCGCGCATCCTGCCGGAGATGGGCGTGCGCGTGGCCTTCCGCGAGAACGCCGACGACAAGGCCGCCGAGCAGCCGCAGGGCGTGCTGGTGCCGGCCGAGGCCGTGCAGAAGCAGGGCGATGGCGGCGTGGTATTCCTGGTGCGCCAGGACCTCACGCTGGAGCGCCGCGCGGTCAAGCTCGGCGGCAACAGCGAAGGCAGCATCAGCGTGCTCGGCGGCCTCAACGGCGGCGAACGCCTCGCGGTCGGCGACTTCGCTCAGTTCACCGACGGCAAGAAGGTCAAGATCAAGGAGTAGCACATGGGTGATGCAATCGTCAGCCTGCGCGGCGTGCTGAAGCACTACACACGCGGCAAGCAGACCGTGGAAGTGCTGGAAAGCCTGGACCTGGACATCGCCCGCGGCGACTTCCTGGCACTGATGGGCCCCAGCGGCTCGGGCAAGACCACCCTGCTGAACCTGATCGGCGGGCTCGACCGCCCCAGCGCCGGCAGCGTCACGGTCGCCGGCGAGCGCATCGACCAGCTCAGCTCCGGCCAGTTGTCGAAATGGCGCGCGCGCCACATCGGATTCGTTTTCCAGTTCTACAACCTGATGCCGATGCTCAACGCCGAGCGCAATGTCGAGCTGCCGCTGCTGCTGACACGCCTGCCGGCGGCCGACCGCCTGCGCCGCGTGCGCGTGGCGCTGGAGATCGTCGGACTCGGCGACCGCGGCCATCACAAGCCCAGTGAACTGTCCGGCGGCCAGGCGCAGCGCGTTGCGATCGCCCGCGCACTGGTGGCCGACCCGACGCTGCTGGTCTGCGACGAGCCCACCGGCGACCTCGACCGCAAGACCGCCGACGAGATCCTGCACCTGCTGCAGACCCTCAACCGCGACCACGGCAAGACCATCGTCATGGTCACGCACGATCCGAAAGCGGCGGAGTTTGCCTCGCACCAGCTGCACATGGACAAGGGCGCGCTGGTAGAAGGAGTCGTGCCTTGAATGGCACGACTCCCCAGCGCGCGGGCGGCCAGGGAATGTTTGGCCCGCTGAGGAGCGACTCGATGTCGCTCCGAAGTAAGCCAAGCATGCCCCGGGGATCAATGGGCGAGCAGCTGTCGCGCCATGGATGGCATCACCGTAGCGCGGTGATGAGCTGAGCGCGCGGCGATGAAATACTTCCCGCTGATCTGGTCGGCCCTCTGGCGCAAGAAGCCACGCACGATCTACACCATGCTGTCGATCGTCGTCGCCTTCCTGCTGTTCGGGCTGCTGCAGGCGGTGGCAGTGGGCATGAACAAGTCGATCCAGATTTCCGGCGCCGACCGCCTGTTTACCGCCGGCAAGTTCTCCTTCACCGAAATCCTGCCGGTGGGCTACTACTCGCGCATCAAGTCGGTGCCGGGCGTGGTGCTGGTATCGCACGCCAACTGGTTCGGCGGCGTCTACCAGGAGGAGAAGAACTTCTTCGCCCAGTTCGCGGTGGATCACGAGACCTACCTGGAAATGTATCCGGAGTTCATCGTCAGCGACGAGGCGCGCAAGGAATGGGCGCGCGTCAAGACTGGCGCCCTGGTCGGCGTGGGCCTGGCGAAGAAGTTCGGCTGGAAGATCGGCGATCGTGTCCCGGTCCAGGCGGCGATCTGGCCCAAACGCGATGGCCGCAACGACTGGCAGTTCGACATCGTTGGCTTCATCGATACCAAGGACGAGGCGGTCAGGAACCAGACCGAGATGATGCTGTTCCGCTTCGACTACTTCGACGAAGCGCGCCAGTTCGGCCAGGGCTACACCGGCTGGTACCTGGTGAAGGTCGCTGATCCGGCCCAGTCAGGAACCGTGGCGGCGGCGATCGATCGCCAGTTCGCCAATTCGCCCAAGGAAACCCGCACCGATTCCGAGAAGGCCTTCAACCAGTCCTTCATGAAGCAGATGGGCGACATCCAGCTGATCATCCAGTCGATCCTCGGCGCGGTGTTCTTCACGCTGCTGTTCCTCACCGGCAACACCATGATGCAGTCGGTGCGCGAGCGCATCCCGGAGCTGGCAGTACTCAAGACCATCGGCTTCTCCGGCCCCACCGTGCTGGGACTGGTGCTGACCGAATCGCTGCTGCTGTGCCTGATCGCAGGGCTGCTGGGGCTGGGCGTGGCGACGCTGCTGATGCCGGGGCTGGCGGCGCAGATGCCGGGCCTGCACATGGAACCCGAGGTCTGGGTCATGGGCGTGGGCGTGGCCACGGCGCTGGCCGTGGTGGTCGGCTTTCCCCCCGCGTGGCGAGCCATGCGGCTGGATATCGTGAACGCATTGGCGAGCCACTGACATGCTCCAGCAGATCTTTGCCGTCACCCTGATGAACCTCCGCGCCATCCCGCAGCGGCTCGGCGCCTCGCTGGTGATCGTGATCGGCATCGCCGGCGTGGTCGGCGTGATGGTGGCGCTGTTGTCGATGGCGCGCGGTTTCCAGTCGACGCTCAACAGCACCGGCCGGGCGGACCGCGTGATCGTGCTGCGTGGCGGCGCCACCGACGAATTGTCCAGCGTGCTGTTCCGCGAGCAGGCCACGATCATCAAGCAGGCCCCCGGCATCCGCATGGGCACTGACGGGCGCCCGCTGGCGCTGGCGGAGGTCTACATGCTCGCCGGCCTGCCGCGCAAGGGACAGACCGAGCCGGCCAACGTGGTGCTGCGCGGCACCGAACCCAACGTGCTGCAGGTGCGCTCGGAGGTCAGGCTCATCGAGGGCCGCATGTTCAAGCCGGGCATCTACGAGGTGATCGTGGGCCGCGGCGCGCGCGACCAGTTCGCCGGCATGACGCTGGGCGGCAAGCTGCCGCTGCGCGACGGCGACTGGACCATCGTCGGCTTCTTCGACAGCGGCGGCGACGTGCACGAATCGGA
>DATILC010000346.1:0-1849 GCA_035476855.1 Solimonas sp.
AGCCTGCTGCCGCTGGAACTGCCGGACACCGCGCTGACGCAGGACATGAGTGGCGAAGTGCGTGCGGCCAACACGCAGCACCTGATCGCCGGCCTGCTGCAGCTGCGCGCCGTGCAGCGGCCGCTGGTGGTCGTGATCGAGGACGTGCACTGGCTGGACTCGGCGTCCTGGGCGCTGTGCCTGCGCGTGGCGCAGCAGGTACGGCCGCTGCTGCTGGTGCTGGCGACGCGGCCGCTGGGCGAGCATGCGCCGGCCGAGTACCGCCAGCTGCTGCAGATGCCGTCGACGCAGCTGCTGCGGCTGGAGGTGATGTCGCCGGAGGAAAGCGTCGAACTGGTGGCGCGGCGCCTCGGCGTCGACAGCCTGCCGGAGCCGGCGGCCGCACTGATCCGCCAGCGCGCCGAGGGCCATCCCTTCTTCAGCGAGGAGCTCGGCTACGCCCTGCGCGACGCCGGCTGGATCCTGGTCGAGGACGGCGCCTGTCGCATGTCGCCGGCAGCGCAGCAGGGCGGCGCGGTCGACCTGCCCGACACGGTCGAAGGCCTGATCATGAGCCGCATCGACCGCCTGACGCCGCAGCAGCAGCTGACGCTGAAGGTGGCCAGCGTGATCGGCCGCGCCTTCGCCGCCGCGGTGCTGAAGGCGGTCTATCCGCTGGCGCAGGACCGGGGCGAGATCATCGACCACCTGGAAACCCTGGAATCGCTGGACCTGACGCGACAGGACGAGCCGGAGCCGGAGCCGGCCTACTTCTTCAAGCACGTCATCACCCAGGAGGTCGCCTACGACCTGATGCTCAACTCGCAGCGCCAGCAGCTGCACGCGGTGCTGGCCGAGTGGTACGAACGCAACTACCGCCAGGACCTGTCGCTGCACCACCCGCTGCTGGCGCATCACTGGAAGCGCGCCGGCAACGCCAGCAAGGCCCTGCAGCACCTGGAGCTGGCCGCCGAGCAGGCCCTGCGCAACCACGCCAACGAGGAAGTGCTGCGCTTCCTGCACGAGGCACGCGCGCTGGCGGCCGCGACGCCGGCCGAGCCCCTGCGGCAGGCGCGCTGGGAACGTTTGATGGGCGAGGCCGAGCGCGCACTGGGCCATGCACCGGAGGCCCGCACGCACCTCGAGGCCGCGATCGCCCTGCTCGGCTGGCCGATGCCGGCAAGCGGCCCCGGCATCGCCTGGAAGATCATCCGCGAATCGCTGCGCCAGCTGTGGCATCGCCTGCATCCGGGCGGCTTGCGGGTAGCCCCGCCGGCGCAGCGCGAGCGCTTGCTGGAAGCCGCCATCGCCTACGAGCGGCTGGTGTTGATCTACTACTTCCAGGCCGACGTCGGCCGCCTCAGCTGCGCGACCCTCGGCGCCGCCAACCGTGCCGAGCAGGCCGGCGGCCTGCATCCGGTGCTGCCGATGAGCTACGGCAGCCTGACGACGATGGCCGCCGCGATTCCCTGGACCGCACAGGGGCGCCACTACAGCCGGCAGGCGCTCGATGGCGCCGCGCGGCTGGCGCAGACGCCGGTGACCACCTGGTGCCTGATCACGATCGGCACCTTCGAGGCCGGCAACGGCTGGTGGAGCGAGGCCGAGGCACGGCATCGCCAGGGCATGGAACTGGCCGAGCGCCTCGGCGACCGCCGTCGCTGGGAAGAACACGCCGGCAGCCTCGGTGCCATCACCGAAATCCTCGGCCGCATGCCGGAGGCGATCGACCTCGGCCAGCGCATCGAGGACTCCGCCAGCCGCCGTGGCGACGCGCAGACCCATGGCTGGGGCATCGCCTGTCGCCTGCGCGCGGCCTACGCCGCGGGCCGGCTGGAAGAAATGGCGGAACCGCTACGCGCTGCGCAGG
>DATILC010000347.1:0-3763 GCA_035476855.1 Solimonas sp.
GCCACAGTTCACGAATCCGTCAGGAATACTTCAGGAGCGGCGCACCACTGCCATGCACACTGGCCAGCAACAGCCCAGAGTGTGATGGGGAGACCGATGCGGCGGCCAGGGGACAGGGTGGAAGCGGGCAGTGGCGAGCCGGGACCGGCGCTGCTGCAACAGGTGGTGGACAAGCCATGGCAGCCGCTGCAGCTGATCCTGCTGGCCTGTCATCACGTCACCGGTTGTGCCGCCGCAGCGCTGTTCGACGACCACCCGCCGGGGATGTTGCTGGCCTCGGCGCCAGGCGAGGGAGTGCGGTGGCCGCCGCAGCTGGCGGCACAGCTGTGCCGCGTCGACGCGACGGCGGATGGCGCGGCCATCGTCGCCGGGGCGATCGACGGCGACGCCGGGCAGAGCTTCGTGGCACTGCGGCTGACCCTGCCGCGGGGCGAGCAGCTCGGCCTGCTGTGCCTGCTGTTCGCCGGGCGCCGCCTGCCGGACAGCCGCCTCTGCGCCTTGCTGCGTGGCATGGGCGCGGCCCTGCAGGCCGAACTGCAGCTGCAGTTGTCGAGGCTGCCGGCGACGACAAGCTGAGACCGCGATCGCAGTTGCGGGGGTTGAAGGGTCGGTAGTGGTGATGCGCGGCGCTAGAATGCCGGCATGACCAGGCAAATTTTCCACACGGGCCATTGTCGGCCCGGGCTGAGGTAGTGCCCCGATGGGTTCGGCTGACCAGGCCGGCATCGCCGGCATCTATCCGCTCAACCGCCTCAGCCAGGCCGGACTCGGGCAGCTGTCCGGCGGCATGCGGACCATCGAGCTGCCTGCCGGCCAGGTGCTGTTCCGCATCGGTGAAACCTCGCCCTCCCACTATTTCCTGCTGGCGGGCAAGGTCGACCTGGTCGATGGCAGTGGCCGGCTGTTCATGTCGATGCAGGTAGTGCCCGGCGGTGCCGCGGTGCCGCTGCCGCAGGGCATCCCCAGCGGCCACGAGGCGCGGGTCGCCGAACCCAGCCGCCTGCTCGCGATCGAGCGGCAGCTGCTCAACACCGTCCTGCTGCTCGACCAGCCGGACAGCGCCCATGCGATCGAGCTGTCCTATGCCGGCGCTGGCGCTGGCGCCGCCTGGCGCGAAGCCTTCCTGCGCGCGCGCGGCTACGCACGCATCGGCCGTGACCGTCTCGACCAGTTGTTCCGCCTGATGGAGCCGGTGACGCTGCCTGCCGGCGCGGTGTTCATCCGCGAAGGCGAGATGGCCGACTATTTCTATGTCGTCGCCGAGGGCTTCTGCGAGGTCACGCGATGCCTGCAGGACCTGCCGGAGCCGATGCGGGTGGCGCAGTATGGTCCGGGAGCCAGCCTCGGCGAGGACGCGCTGCTATCGGACAATCCGCGCAATGCCAGCGTGCGCATGCTCACCGATGGCCGTTTGATGCGGCTGTCGGCCGAGGCTTTCCGCAGCCTGCTGAAGCCGGCACTGGCGCTGCCGGTCAGCTATGCGGAAGCCGGCGACATGCTGGCGCGCGGCGCGCGCTGGCTCGATGTGAGGCTGCCGCGCGAGGTCAGCGGCCGGCGCCTGTCGGGCGGCATCTACATCCCGCATCCGGTGGTGCGGGCGCGCCTGTTCACTGCCGATCCGGCCTGCAGCTACATCGTGGTCTGCGAAGGTGGGCGCGATTCCCCGGTGATTGCCTACATGATGTCCAAGTACGGCTACGCCGCGCGCTATCTCGACGGCGGCTTTGCAGCGATCCCGCCGGAGGCGCTGTACTAGGCCAGTTCGGCGAGCTGCTGTGCCAGCCGCCGCGCCAGCGAATGGCTGTCACCGAAATAGCGCTGCGCGTCTGCCTGCGCCACCAGCAGGTCGGCGCGCGCCAGCTCCGTTTCGTCCAGCAGCCGCAGCAGCTGCGCCCGCTCCTGCAGGGCCAGCAGCCGCAGGCGATGCCATTCCAGTGCACGGCTGGCGCTGCGCAGCAGTAGCTGGTCGAGCAGCGGCCGGGCCTCCGACAGGCGGCCCTGCAGGCGGCGCAGGCTGGCCAGGCTCAGGCGCAGCTCGTGGTATCCGGGAGTCTGTGCCTCGAAGCGCGCCACGCCACTGCACTGCACCTGCGTCAGCAGGGCCTCGGCTTCCTGCAACTGCCCCAGCGGGAGCAATGCCCGCGCCAGCAGCCAGGCCAGGGTCTGTGCGCGATCGCTGCTCTGCGGATACCAGCTGGTGGTGTCGGCGATCAGTCCGCGCAGGCGGCTGGCGGCGGCCTCGTGGCGGCCTCGCTCCAGGTCGAGCAGGGCCAGCCCCTGGCGCGCATCGAGCATTGCCGTGGAGCGGCCGCCATACCAGGCATCGGCCTCGACCATCACCTGCTCCAGCAGGGCCGTGGCCTCGTCATGCCGGTCCATCTCGACGGACAGCTCCGCCAGCTGCACGCGCAGGTCCAGGGTCAGCGGCGAACCCAGCATCTCGGTGCGGCGCAGGGCCCGCAGCAGCAGCGCATGGGCCTCGTGCCGACGGCCCAGCGACTGCAGGCCGGCGGCGATGTTGAGGCTGATCGGGCCGTGGATTTCGGCGCGCGTCTGGAAGCGCTCCTCGACCAGTTCGGCCGCATGCATCAGCATCGGCGCCAGGTCGTCGCGCTCCCCGGCCGAGGTCACCGGGCTGCGGGTGCGCAGCCATTCCTCGATCGCCGCCGCCACCTCGATCGCGTCGGCCGGCTGCAGGCGCGCCGCAGCGGAATCGCCGTAGCGTGAATTGCCCAGTGCCGGGCCCAGCGCAAGCGACATCAGTGCAGCAGCGGAGAACGGCACCGGCTGCAGCGCCGGGCTGGATGCCGGCGCTGCAGCCGCGGGGTCCTCGATGCGCGTCGGCTCAACGCCGAGGCGGTAGCCGATGCCGTGGATGGTGCGCACCAGCTCCTGGCTATCGTCGCCGAGCGCGCTGCGCAGGCGGCTGACGCACTTGGCCAGCACCGAATCGCTGACCGGGCGGCCATGCCAGAGCACCTGCAGCAGGTCTTCCTTGCCGACCACTTCGCCGGCGTGCTTGAGCAGCATCAGCAGCAGGTCAAAGGGCTTGGCCTCCAGTTCCACCAGCGTGCCGCCGACGCGCAGCTCGCGCCGGCGTTCGTCCAGTTCGAAGAACTCGGTACGCCAGACCGGCGCGGGTGTCGGGGCCGGATCGGGGATCCGGATCTTCGTGCGTTTGCCGGGCATGGACTCGGTGGGATCAGGTTCCGGCCAGCGCGAAGCGCTGGTCGGACTCGCCGCTGCGCGCGCCGCTGGCGTCGAAGCGGCGTTCGCGGAAATGTGCCTGGCCGTGGGCCAGCGACAGCAGCGTGCTGCTGCGCGTGCCGTAGTGGGCGCCGCGGATGAAGGGCGGCGACAGGAAGCGTTCCATCTCGGCGCCGACGCCGGTGTCCGGCAGCTCGCTTTCGTCGGCGGCGCGGTCGTCGGCCAGCAGTCCGAACAGCGCGTCGAAATCCTGCTGCTCGCGCGCCACCCAGGTGGAGAGGCCGTCGCGCAGGCGACGCAGCTTCGGCCAGGGCGTGTTGAGGCTGGCGTTGCTCAGCGCATGCACGCCGGGGCGCAGCGGCTCGATCCGATAGGCCGGCTGGTTGGTGACGTAGAGCGCGCTGTCGCCGTCGATCAGCAGCAGGTTGAAGCCGGAGAACAGCGCCGCGCCGCCGGCCAGATGCTCGGCATAGGCGCGCGTGCTTTGCGTACCGCCGACGAAATCGGCCACCAGCAGGCCGCGCGAGGGCGCATGCGGATTCGGCGGCACCATGCG
>DATILC010000348.1:0-4750 GCA_035476855.1 Solimonas sp.
TGGCCTCGCCACGCTTCGGATAGCGGATCCAGTGGCGGCCGCGCCATATGCCGTCCGGCGTGATCACCGACTCGGCCGGCCCCAGGGTCTGGGCCATGGCCTCGGCCTCGCCCGGGTTGTGGGCGACCTGCACGGTCGACAGCAGGTCCAGCACCGCCTGCGGGCCGCCAACCTTGGCGCCGAGGCCAACGCTGGCATTGCCGCCGGCCTGGCTCAGCAGGGCGATGCCGGCCTTCGGCGAGTCGCTGATGCCGCGCAGGCGCGCGGCGAAATCCGGCAGCAGCGGTGCCTGCAGCAGGCCTTCCAGCACCTGCTCGACCGCCGCTTCCCAGCCGGACTCGACCTGCAGCACGCTGGCCAGCCGCGGCGCCTCGGTCAGCTGCTGCTGGCGCAGCCACTGGTTCAGCTCGGCATCGTCCTGACGCAATGCCGCCTGCTGCAGCGTCTCCAGCGAGGACACGCGGCCGCGCGCCGACTGCAGGATCTGCCGCGATTCGTGCAGCGCATTCTCGGTCTGGGTGCGCTCGTCGCGCAGGCCCTGCAACTCGCCGTCGAGGATCTGCAGGCGTTCCTGCGCAGCCTCGAGCTCCTCGCCCAGCAGGCGCAGTTCGTTGTCGGCGTCGTTGAGGCTCAGCTGGATCGGCGTGACATTGATCGCGCCGTGCTCGGCCTCCAGCCGCTTGTAGCGCTCCTCGGCCTGGAAGCGCGCGCGCTCCAGCTGCTGCACGCGGACGCGCTCGGCCTCGGTCTGCATCAGCGGGGCTTCGGCGTCCTGCGAGAAGCTGTCCCAGCGCTTCTGCTCGGCGACGGCATCATCGTCGGCCTCGATCACGCCGGACTGCGCTGCCTCCTCGACCTCGGCCGCCTGCGCGGCCTGGGCTTCCAGCTCGGCCAGCTGGCGGGCGGAGTCCTGCAGGCGCTGCTGCTCGCGCTGCTGGCGCTGCTCCAGCTCGGCCACCTGCCGTGCCAGCTGCTCCAGCTCGCGCAGCTTCATCTGCTTGAGCTCGCGGGCGTGGTTGAGGTTCTGCTCCTGGCGCGCCAGGCCGGCCTCGGCCTCGTAGACCAGCGACTGTTCCTCGCCCAGCTTCTGCGCCTGCACGCGCTGCTCGATCTCGGCGGCGACGCGGGCATCAGCCGACTCGCTGACGCGCAGCTTTGCGGCTTCCAGCTCCTGCTCGAAGCCGGCGATCGCGGTCTCGTGGCCGGCGCCCTGCTGCTGCAGCGCACGGATCCGCAGGGCCAGGATCTCGGCCCGCAGCTGGCGCTCGCTGGTCTTGAATTCCTTGTACTTCTCGGCGTTGGCGGCCTGCTTGCCCAGCACTTCCAGGCGCTGCTGGATTTCCGAGCGCAGGTCGTTGAGGCGCGCCAGGTTCTCGCGGGTGCCGCGGATGCGCGACTCGGTTTCCTTGCGGCGGTCCTTGTACTTGGAAATGCCGGCGGCCTCTTCCAGCCACTGGCGCAGTTCCTCGGGCTTGGCCGTGATCATGGTCGAGACCATGCCCTGCTCGATGATCGCGTACTGGTTCTTGCCACCCAGGCCGGTACCGAGGAACAGGTCAGTGACGTCGCGCTTGAGGCACTTGCGGCCGTTGAGGAAGTACTGCGAGTTGCCGTCGCGGGTCAGCTCGCGGCGCACCGAGATTTCGGCGTAGGCAGCGAAGGGACCGGTGATCTGGCCGTCCGAATTGTCGAACACCAGCTCGACCGAGGCGCGGCCGACCGGCTTGCGCGACTTCGAGCCGTTGAAGATCACATCCTCGGAGTCGGCGCTGCGCAGGTTCTTCATGCTGGTTTCGCCCAGCACCCAGCGCACCGCGTCGATGATGTTGGACTTGCCGCAGCCGTTCGGACCGACAACCGCGGTCAGGTTGGTCGGCAGGGGCAATGCCGAGGGATCGACAAAGGATTTGAACCCGGCGAGTTTGATGCCAGAGAGACGCATGGAATGGTCGGGTCGGCCCTGAATGGGCCTTCTAATGGGTTATTGCGGTGGGAGCCTAGTGTAAATTATTGAGGCGGCTGAACGCCGCCCCAAATAATTTACCAGCCATCGTCTGGACCGGGCCGCAAGCGGCCCGGTCAACCGGTGCTCAACCGTCTCGATCCATGTCCACCAAGCCCTCCAAGACCCTCGAAACCTTCCCGAACCCGGCGCCGCAGCGCGATTTCACCATCCGCATGCGCATCCCGGAGTTCACCTGTCTCTGTCCGAAGACAGGCCAGCCGGACTTCGGCACCCTGTACCTGGAGTACGTGGCGGACAAGGCCTGCGTCGAGCTCAAGGCCCTGAAGATGTACATCTGGAGCTTCCGCGACGAGGGCTGCTTCCACGAGGCGGTCACCAACCAGATCCTCGATGAGCTGGTGAAAGCCACCAAGCCCCGCTACATGCGCCTGACCGCGGTGTTCAACGTCCGCGGCGGCATCTACACCCACGTCACCGCCGAGCACCGCAAGAAGGGGTGGAACGGCACGCTGCCGCCGCCGGCCTGGCATGTCGACCCGACCGGGGCCGGGCAGACGCCTTAGACGGAGACAGCCTCGCCTTTCCCTCAGGAGAGTTTCATGCGTCATCGTCACTACTGCACAGCCCTGCTGCTCCTGATCACCCCCAGCCTGGGCTGGTCGGAAGCCTATCGCTGGGTCGACGAGAACGGGCGCGTGCACTATACGCAGACACCCCCGCCCAGCGGCGAGTACGGACGCGTAGCGCCAGCCCCACCCCCATCGGGCAGCAGTCCGAACTTCGACCAACTCCGCGACTACAACGACACCGCGGACAAGGGGCGCCTCAAGGAGCGGCAGCAGACGCAAAAGAAGGCGGAGGAGCAAGCCCGCCAGCAGCAGCGCTGCACCCAGGCGAAGCAGCGCCTGGCGCTTTTCGAGTCCGGGGGGCAGTTCTACTCAATGGACGAAAAGGGCGAGCGGACATTCCTGAACAGCCAACAAGTCGACCAGCGCCGGATGGACGCGCGTACCTCGGTCGACGAGCGTTGCCACTAAGCGATGTCCCTGACGCGCTGGCAGCAGGACGCGGTTCGCGAGTATCTACGGCTCCGCGGCACGACGCCGAACCTGCAGGAGATACTGCGCAAGCGCCGGCCGCTGCGCGTTGTCATGATGCTAATGGTCACCGCCGGTGCCGGCCTGCTGACCTGGTTGGGATACTCAGGGCTGGCGGCCTTCCTCGGCGGCCTGTTCGTCGGCCTCTGGGCCACTTCGCTAGGCTATGTGCAACGGTTCCTCGACATCTGGCCACTGCTGGACCGGATGCTGGACTGGGAACGCGTCGAGGCCGCGCAGCGCGGCGAACTGACCGTGGCCGTACCGACCCCACCCGCAGTGCCGCCGAAACCGCGGCTGCGCTGGGCGCTCGGGGTCGGCACCCTCGCAGGTCTCGGCCTGATCGGCGCGGTCGTCGCGCTGGACCAGGGGCTCAGCCATGTCTACCACCCGGCGCGCAGCAATCCGCCGGGGAAGGTCGTGATCCTGACCACGTCCTGGTGCGGCTACTGCGCGGCCCTGCGCCGGCACCTGCAGGACAACGGCATTCCGCATACCGATATCGACGTCGAAGCTTCCTGGCGCGGCGAATGGGCGTTCCGCGCGGTGCGTGCCCGCGGCGTGCCGGTCACCGTGGTCGGCGACCAGGTCATCTACGGCTTTGGCCGTGCCGACGGCAGCAATCCGATCGACGCCGCCCTGCAGGCGGCCGGCTACCGGCTGAAGACACCGCTGATCCCTGCACCAGCCGTCGATCAGGGCGGGTAGCCGGTGATCCGCCGGATCTTCTGGTACAGCGGCTTGAGCCGCGGATACATGCCGCGGTAGACCTCGCGGTACAGCTCGTCGTAGATCTTCACCGCCTCCGGTCGCGGCTCGAAGCGCCGGCCGATGCGGGCCATCGCCTGCAGCGCGGTCGGATAGTCCGGGTGCAGGCCCAGACCTACCGCGCAGTTGATCGCCGCCCCCAGCGCCGAGGTTTCGTAATGCTCCGGCCGCTCGGCCGGCAGGTTGAAGACGTCGGCAGTGATCTGCATCGCCTGGTCCGACTGCGAGCCGCCACCGGCTACCCGCAGCAGGCGGACCGGCCGGCCGATGCGCTTCTCGATCTGTTCGCGGCCGGCGCGCAGGCCATAGATCAGGCCTTCCAGGATCGCCCGGTAGACATGGGCGCGGGTGTGGACGTCGCCGAAGCCGATGATCGCGCCCTTGGCCTCCGGCCCGGGCTCGCGCACACCCGGCGTCCAGTAGGGCTGCAGCATCAGGCCCATCGCACCGGGCGGCACCGAGGCCACCAGTTCATCGAACAGGGCCTCGACCGCGACGCCGCGCTCGCCGGCAAGCTTCTCCTCGCGGAAGGCGAACTCACGCCGGAACCAGCTGACCATCCAGAAGCCACGGAAGATCTGGATCTCGGTGTTGTAGCGCCCGGGGATCGCCGCCGGGTACGGCGGCAGCATGCGCTGCACCTCGATGTAGCGCGGCTGGGTGGTGTTGATCGTCGCCGTGGTGCCGAAGGACAGCTGTGCGATGTCCGGCTCCTGCACGCCGCTGCCCAACACCTCGCAGGCCTTGTCGGCCGCCGCGGCGATCAGCGGCAGGCCGGCGGGCAGGCCCAGTTCCTCGGCCGCAACGGCCGACAGCTTGCCCATGGTCTTGCCCGGCTCGACCAGCCGGGGCAGCTGCTGCGGCCGCACCGCCAGCGCGCGCCACTTGAAGTCGCGCGGCCCCGGCCATGCAAGGCCCT
>DATILC010000349.1:0-10125 GCA_035476855.1 Solimonas sp.
AGATCGGCATCGCCGCGATCATCGGCGCCTTCCTCGCCGGCATGGCGCTGGCCGAGGCCGCCGAGCAGGACCATGACGTGCACCAGCAGACCCGCGGCGTCACCGAGTTCTTCGTGCCGTTCTTCCTGGTCAACATCGGCATGCAGCTCAATCTCGAGGTCTTCGCCAAGCGCGAGACCATCGTCGCCGCGCTGGTGGTGACCTTGCTGGCGGTGCTGACCAAGTTCGTCGCCTGCGGCCTCGGTGCCTGGAACCTCGGCCTGCGCCGCGCCGCGCAGGTCGGCATGGGCATGGTGCCGCGTGGCGAGGTCGGCATCGTCGTGGCGCAGATCGGCCTCGGCCTGGGCGTGATCTCCGACCACGTCTTCGCAGTGGTGCTGTTCATGGCGGTGGCGACCACCATGATCGCGCCGCCGTTGCTGCTGCCGCTGTTCCGCGGCGAGACGGCGGACCCCGGCTAGCCCCAAAGAAGAAGGCGCCGCAAAGCGGCGCCTTCGGGGACTGCGGTGGCGGATCAGTTCGCCGGGTACTTCTGGAACCAGGCCGCGAAGGTGCCGGTGCTGCGGCCGAGCGCATCGAGCGCCGCGGTGCTGTAGGCAGCGCCATCGGTCTTGGCGACCTGGGTGGACTTGCTGCGCGCCGCGCCGCCGGCATTGGCCATGCCCATGAAGCCGCCGAGCATGTCGGCCACGCCCTTGACGCCCTTGTTGTCGCTTTCCTCGAGCTTGGCCATGGTGCCGTAGGCCACGTCGCTGTGGATCCCCTGCAGCATCGAGGCGTTGGCTTCCTCGCCCTTGGAGGTCATGCCGCTGCGGGATTCCTCGGCGCGGATCATCGGCGTCCAGAAGGTATTCACCGCCATGCCCAGTTCGGCGCCCACTTCGGCGTCGCGTGCCATCAGGCCGGAGCGGTTGCCGCTGCTGCTGAGCTTGGCGAAGTCCACCACGATCAGCGGTGCGATGACGATCGCCTGCAGTTTCTCCGACAGCGGCGCCAGCATGCGATAGCTCTTCTGGTTGAAGGCGTTCTTGTCGGTCCAGCCCGGGTCGGCGTAGGTGAAGAACAGGGGCATGCCGGTGGGCGCGAGGGCGATACCCTTCTGGCCGTTCACTTCCTTGCTGTACGGCTGGGCGCTGGCCTCCATCTCGGCGTGGAAGCTTGCCAGCTCGGAAGCCGGCACTACCTCGCGGCCCGACGCGGCCAGCTGTGCCAGGAAGGCGGCATAGGCCTTGTCGGTGACGGCCTGCATGGCGGCCTGGTCGACACCCTCCAGAACCACCTTCATCGAGGCCTTGGCGCCGCTGCTGTCGCGTCCCGGCAGGTAGCTGGCGCGGACCTGGGCGCTGATGTTGTTCTCGGACATGAACACCACGCGGAAGCCGGCCACGGCCACGCGCTTGCTCTTCGGCAGCAGCACATCGGTGACGCTCTTGCCGAAGGTGCCGCCGGTCTGGCCCTTGAAGTACTGGTCCGGGTCCAGTGCGGCCGGAGCCGACATGGACGCGTTGGCGGAAACGCTGGCGCTGACGGCGGCCTCTTCGGCCAGCACGGGCGCGGTGCTGGCGAGCAGAGCCAGCCCGCCAGCGACAATCGTTGAAATACGCATGAAATGATCCCCTGGTTTTGGTCGATGGTCCGCGCCGGCTTCCCTGCCCCTGCTGCGGATGGCCTATTGAGCCATAGCAAAAGGCTGGAGGTCATCCCGAAAACAAGGGGGGTGCTCAGGCCGTCCCTTTCGGAGTGCCGGCGCTTTCCCCGGCGATGCGCAGGATATGGCGGCAGAAGTCCTCGTCCTCGCCGCGCAGCAGCTCCGGCAGGGCGGAACGGAAGTCCTCGCGCCGGCACCAGTCGCGCATGTAGTCCTCCCAGCTCTGCCACATGCGCTGCGTCTGCCGCGACATGTCGTCCTCGTAGACCAGCAGGTAGGCACGCTCGAACAGCGAGATCAGCAGGTCGAACAGCACCGCCTTGCGTTCGCGCTGCTCGTCGCTCAGCTCGGTCGGGCCGCCGCCCTGGCGCAGCAGGTGCAGGTCGGAATGCTCCAGGGTCAGGCGCAGGAAATCGGCGTACTCGTCGGAGAGCTGCTGGTAGATTTCCTCTTCCTCGTTGCGGCGTTCCTTGCGCTGCTCGTAGATGAACACGCCGATCGCCAGCGGCAGGCCGATCACGGTCACCACGTAGCTGAGGAACTCCCAGACTTCGAGCGTGCTCATGGGGACGCACCGAACTGGGCAGGGATCGACGTACGTGTCCTCATGGGCCGAGTCTACGCCCGGCTCCGCCAGCGAAGATGACAGCTACTGCCCGGCGTAGCGGCGCAGGTAGCCGGTGTTGTCGTAGTTCACCGGACCGGTCTGCACCAGCGAATGCCAGGCCAGGACGAAGCCACCGTCGGCGTCGATGCCCAGCTGCGGATTCACCTGTCCGCCGTCGGCGCTGTCGTCGGCCGCCAGCGGCCCGGTCAGCGCCGTGCCGCTGCCGTCGTAGAGCCGCGCCCGCACGCGGCTGTTCTCGTAGGACGACAGCGGCGGTACCCGCGGCGCGGTCCAGGCCAGCACGCTGTGGCCGTTTGCTGCCACGGCCAGGTCGAAGGCGGCATCGCTCATCACCTGCGCTGCCGTGGCGACGGTGATGGCGGGGCCGGCGGCGCCGCCATCGCGGCTGTAGCGACGCGCCTGCAGGCCCGCGCCCGGCCGCTGCCACGCGACCACCATGTCGCCATCCGGTTCGCGCACGACCTGCGGACTCACCTGGTAGTTGGCGGCGGTGGACAGCGTCATCGCGCTGAGCTGGTCCACCAGCACCACGCCGCCCTGCGGCAGCCCGCCGGCACTGATCCGACGCAGCTTGACCGCGGCCTTGAGCGAGCCGTAGCCATTGCCTAGGCCGTAGTCGCCCGGGTAGTAGGCATTGTGCTCCCAGGAGATCCAGGCCAGGGCGATGTTGCCGGCGGCATCCAGCGCCAGCGAGGAGGCGCGGCTGAGCTGCTGCCGGCGCAGCTCCGGCGGGATCGCCGGCCCCAGGCCGAAGGGCAGGCGCAGGTCGTAGTCGAGGCGCGTCGCCGCCAGGATCGGCAAGCCGCGCTTGCGGCCGTCGGCCTCGAAGCGCTGCAGCGTGATCGTCACTGGCAAAAGGCGCACCGGGCTGCTGGTGTCGAGCGTGCGTTCCAGCAGCAGCACGTAGCGGCCGTCTGGGGCCATCGCCAGCTGGTAGTTGTCGCGCAGCAGCTCGCCCAGCGGCGGGCGCGAGGCCAGCTGCAGGGCGGGCCCCATCGGCGCACCGTCGTCGGCGAAGTGGCGGCCCATGATCGCGCGGTCCGTGGTCCAGCTGACCAGGAAGCGGCCTGCCGCATCCATCACGATGCGGCCGCCGCCGAGCCGGCCCTGCAGCGAGGGATCGACCAGGAAGGCGGGACCGCGCGGCGTGCCGTCGGCGGCGTAGGCGCGGGCGTAAAGCCCGGTGATCGCGGGGTCTTCGCTGGACTCGTACCACAGCGCGGCATAGGCGCCGCTGGTGGCGCGGGCGACGGTCAGCGCGTACTGCTGGTGCTCGGCGACCGCGGAGGGCCGGGTCGGCGGGTCCAGCGGATCGCCGGGGGCGGCGAGCAGTGCGGAACTGGCCAGCAGGCTGGCAGCGATCAGGCCTGAGCGCAGCTGCACCCGGCCGGGAAATCCGTTTCCGTGATCCATCTGCACACTCCCTTGGCAGCTGTCGGCCAAGGGTAGCGCAGCACCGCGAGGGATGTTCAGGCCGGCTTGTCGAGCACCGCGTAGTAGAAGCCGTCGTGGGCGTCGCCCGGGGCGATGCGGCGGCCGAACTCGGTGGCCTCGCCCCAGCTGGCGTCGATCTTCGTCGCCTGCTGGTCGTCGGACAGCGACAGGAAGCGCGACATCACCTCGTCGCCCTCGCTGCGCAGCGTCGAGCAGGTGGCGTAGACCAGCCGCCCGCCCGGGGCCAGCAGCGGCCACAGCGCCTTCAGCAGGCGCAGCTGCTGCAGCTGCAGCGCCGGGACGTCGGTCTTGCGGCGCAGCCACTTGATGTCCGGGTGGCGGCGGATCACGCCGGTGCCGGAGCAGGGCGCGTCGATCAGGATGCGGTCGTAGAGCTTGCGGTCCCACCACTTGGCCGGCGTGCCGGCGTCACCGGCGACGAGCCCCGCATGCAGCTTGAGGCGGCGCAGGTTCTCGTCGATGCGCACCAGGCGGCGGCTGTCGTTGTCCAGCGCGGTCAGCTGCAGTGCCTGGCGTTCCAGCATGTGCGCGGTCTTGCCGCCGGGGGCGGCGCAGGCGTCGAGCACGCGCTGGCCGTAGCGCAGGTCCATCAGCTCCACCGCCAGCTGGGCCGAGGCGTCCTGCACCGATACATGGCCGGCGTTGAAGCCGGGAATCTTGGTCACCGGGCGTGGCTCGTCGAGCATCACCGCGTCGGGGCAGTCGTCCAGCGCCTGTGCGCCGATGCCGATTTCCTGCGCCCGCTGCAGCCATGTGTCGCGCGACATCTCGCGACGGTTGACCCGCAGGGTCATCGGCCCCTGGCGGTTGTTGGCGGCGAGCACGCGCTCCCAGTCATGCGGCCAGTCGGCCTCCAGCTTGCCGGCGAGCCAGTCGGGGTGCGAGCTGCGCAGGGCCGGGTCGGCCGGCAGCTGCAGCTCCAGCGCCTTGCCCTCGCGCTGGTAGCGGCGCAGCACCGCGTTGACCAGGCCGCGCGCCGGCGCGAACTTGAGTTCTCCGGTGGCCTCGACGGTTTCGTTGAGCGCGGCGTGGTCGGCCACGTCCATCGAGCGCAGCTGGTACAGGCCGCAGAGCAGCAGGGCGTGGAGCAGCGGATCGGGCGACAGCGGCTTGTCGAGCAGGCGGTCGAGCAGTGCCGACAGCAGGCTGTGGTCGCGGATCACGCCGTAGACCAGGGCCTTGGTGAAGGGCAGGTCGGGCAGCTCGGCCGGCAGCGAGGCGTAACAATCGTCCAGCGAGTGCCCGAGCATGACGCGGGCGACGATGCGCGCCGCGTTGACGCGGCTGTTCTGGGAGGGTTTCATCGCGCCATTATCGCCTGTGGCGGCTCAGGACTTCAGCGGCAGGCGCAGACGGAAGCAGGCGCCGCCCGCCGCCGGCAGCAATTCGATGCTGCCGCCATGGGCCTGCAGCAGCGAGCGGATGATCGCCAGGCCCAGGCCGGTGTTGCCGTTCTTGCGCCGGGTGGTGAAGAAGGGCTCGAAGATGCGCTCGGCGTTGGCGGCGGAAATGCCGGCGCCGTCGTCGGCGATGTCGATCAGGGCCGCCGGCGGCCGGGCGGTGGCATCGGCGCTGCAGGACAGTCGCACCCGGACGCCGGCGCCACCATGCTGGCGGGCGTTGTCGAGCAGGTTGCCGAGGATCGAGTCCAGGGTTTCCGGCGCCATTGCCACCCTGACTTCGCTCCCGGCGGCAAGTTCCACCGCCAGGCCGAGGCCGCGCTGGCGCTCGGCGGCGCCGGCCAGCACCGGCCCCAGTTCGCAGGATTCATCGCCGACACGCATGACGTCGGCGCGGGCCAGTTCCAGCAGCTTGCGCACCAGGTTCTCCAGCCGCCGGGCGTCCTGGGTGAGGATGTCGAGGAAGCGGCTGCGCTCCTCCGGCGACATCTCCTCGGCGTGCTCGCGCAGCAGTTCCACCGAGCCCTGGATCGCGGTCAGCGGGGTCTTGAACTCGTGCGAGACGTGGGCGGCGAAATCGCGGATGTAGCGGGCGCGCTGCTCCAGCGTGCGTGCCATCGTCGCTACCGTCTCCGACAGCTCGGCGATTTCGCGGGTGCCCGGGTGGCGCTGCGGCGCCATCGCGCCGGTCTCGCCGCGCGCGGCCCGGTGCGCCTGCTCGACCAGACGGCCGACCGGCCGGGTGATGGTCAGCGCGCCGAGCAGGCTCAGCAGCGCCACCAGGCCAACCAGGGCCAGCGCCGCCAGCAGCAGCGGCTCGCGCTTGCCGAGGATCGCCTGCGACAGGCTGGCTGGCGTGCGCACCAGCAATACCGCGCCGATCACGCGGTCGCCGCGCAGGATCGGTTCGGCGACGTAGACGCGCAGGCCGGCACCGCGGCTGATCGAGTCCAGCGCCGGCGCGGCTTGCGGCGAATCGCGGCGCCGCAGGCGGCTGCCGGGCAGGCCGCGCAGGGCCTGCTGCAGCTCCTCGTAGCCGAGCAGCGACAGGCCGCTGTCGTCGCTGTCGCCGTCGCGGGTCGAGGCGACGATCAGGCCGCGGTAGTCGACCACGCGGATGCCGGCCAGCGTGGTGCGCTGTGCGCGCTGCAGCATCGGCGCCAGTTCCTGGCCGACGCGCCAGGCCAGCGGGTCGAGGGTGTCGGCGCTGGGGGCGGCCTCTGGTGGCCGCGGCAGCACCGGGTCGTTGGCCAGGTCCAGCACCGCTGCGCGCGGTCGCCAGCGCCCCTGCGGATCGGCGGCCGGCGGCGGCGCCACCAGCACGTAGCCGTAGTCCTCCAGCGGCAGGTTGGCGGCCACCGGATCGCCGCCCCCGGGCGAGGTCAGGCGCTCGGCGATGGCGACGTAGGCCGCGGCAACGAAGGCGCCCTGCGCGATCAGCTCCGACTCGGTCTGGCGGATCAGCGCGCTCTCGTAGAGCCGCAGCCAGCTGATGCCGCCCAGCGGCAACGCCAGGATCACCAGGTTGATCAGCAGCAGGATCGTGCGCAGGGAGAGCCGGCTCAAGGCGAATGTCCTGTGGACATTCGCCCCGGCGATCGCCCGGCCACGGAGCGTTTGGCTCCGGCGAGGAGCGACTCGATGTCGCTCCGAGTTCGCCGAACGCGGGCAGGGGCTTGTTTGGAGTGCCGAAGTCTCGCCATGGATGGCGCCCCGGAGCCGTTCACGCACAAGTTCCGAGTTTGTAGCCGATGCCGTGCACGGTCTCCACCGGGTCCACCCCCAGCGCCGCCAGCTTGGCGCGCACGCGCCGCACGTGGCTGTCGATGGTGCGGTCGCTGACGATCTTGTGCAGCTCGTAGGCCTCGTTCATCAGCAGCTCGCGGGTGCAGACCCGCCCCGGGCGGGCGATCAGGGTGCGCAGGATGCCGAACTCGGTCAGCGTCAACACGATCTCGCGCTCGTCCCACCAGGCCTTGTACTGCTCGGCATCGAGGCTCAGGCGGCCATGCTGCAGGCGCGCCGCCGCCGGTGCCGGCGGCGCGCTGCTGCGGCGCAGGCAGGCGCGCACCCGGGCTACCAGTTCGCGAGGTGAAAAGGGTTTGGCCATGTAGTCGTCGCCACCCAGTTCCAGGCCGATGATGCGGTCGACCTCGTCGTCGCGGGCGCTGAGGAAGATGATCGGCACCTGCGGCCGGCTGCTGTCGGCGCGCAGGCGGCGGCAGACCTCGGTGCCGTCCAGCTCTGGCATGGTGATGTCGAGCACCACCAGGTCGGGCCGCTCGCTGGCATGGCGCAGCAGGGCCTGGGCGCCGTTGTCGGCGGTGATGGTGCGGAAGCCGGCCTTGTGCAGGGCAAAGCACACCACTTCGCGGATATGCGGGTCGTCGTCGACGACCAGGATGGTCTGCATGCGTCTGGAGCCTTCGCTGGATGTGGCCAAAAGCTTAGCAGTGCGCCGCCGGTCGTCGACGGCCTGCACCGCTTTTGCACCAAGTTCCGCGCCGCTTGCACGCTGTGGTCGGGGCCACTGCATCTGCGGTGGTGAAACTGCCTCCCGTACCCAAGGGGAGTTCCGCCATGCGCAAGCCGGCCCTGCTGTTCACTGCCTTCGTCCTGATGCTGTTCCTGCTGCCGGCCTGGGCAGCAGGGCTGAGGGCGGCTGCGCCGGCGCCCCTGGTCGGCGTCGAGCCCGACCTCGCCCTGCCGGAGCAGGCCCAGCCCGAGGTCCAGCCGCTGTGGCTGCAGCAGGACAGCGCCCCGCGGCCGATGGCCTTGTAGGCCAAGCCGCCGCGGCGCTGTCAGCCGTGGCCGATGGACCCTCTCCGAAGCGGGCTTCATAATTGCGGCACTACTAGATAGAAGTGCTCCGGAGGAATCCCCGATGTTGAAGCTGTTTGCGCGGGCGTCTGCGCTCGCCGTGCTGTTGTCCCTGACCGCCTGCAGTGGCGGTTCCGATTCGATCGATGACGGGGCCGGTGGCGGTGGCAGCAGCGGTGGTTCCGCCAATGCCAAGTGGTTCGACTACGAGCGCGCCGAGCAGTACCCGGGCATGCAGCAGCTGCCGGAGCAGCGGATTCCGATGAGCGACGGCGTCGAGCTGTCGGTCAGGGTGGCGCTGCCGGTGGACGCCAACGGCGACGTGGTCGAGACGCCGATGCCGGTGATCCTGACCCAGACCGGCTACAACAAGAGCCTGGCGACGGTGATCCCGGCCTTCCCGACCTTCAACAGCTACTTCGTGCAGCGCGGCTACGCCCACGTCGCGGTCGACGTGCGCGGCACCGGCGTTTCCGGCGGCGACTGGGAAGCCTTCGGCGCGCGCGAGCAGCTCGACTACAGGGAAGTGATGGACTGGGTCGCGATCCAGCCCTGGAGCAACGGCAAGGTCGGCACCTGGGGCCCGTCGTTCATGGGCATCACCCAGATCTTCACCGCCGCGCACCAGCACCCGGCGCACAAGACGGTGTTCGCGATCGTGCCGATGGGCGACGCCTACCGCGACATCGTGTTCTCCGGCGGGCAGGTCAATGTCGGCTTCATCCCGCTGTGGATGGCGCTGGTCACCGGCCTTGGCGTGCTGCCGTCCGAACCGAATCTGGCGCAAGTGCCGATCTCGCTCGATCACGCGATCGATGCGGTGCTGCAGTTCCAGGTGCCGACGATCCTCAGCGCGGCAGTCGGCACCGACGGCCGCAACTACGACAGCGAGTTCTGGCGCACGCGCTCGCCGATCGAGGTGGCGGATCGCGTGAAGGTCCCGACCTTCATCGTCGGCGGCCTCAACGACATCTTCCAGCGCGGCGAGCCGATGCTGTACGAGGTGATCAAGCGCAACACCACCACCAAGCTGCTGATCGGCCCCTGGCAGCATCTGGGCGCCTCCACCGGCGCCGGCCTGCCGGTTGACGGCGTGCCCTCGCTCGATCCGATCGCACTGATGTGGTTCGACAAGTACCTCAAGGGCCTGAACACCGGCGCCGAGCGCGTGCCCAACGTCACCCAGTACCTGACCGGCGCGGAGCACTACGCCATCGCCAGCGACTGGCCGCATCCGCAGGCCCGTGCCGAGCGCTGGTACCTGCGCGGCGACGAGAGCCTGACCAAGGCGCTGCCGGGCGCCAGCGAGGCCAGCCATGTGACGCTGCCGATCCCGGTCGCCGGCCTGTGCTCGCTGAGCACCAGCCAGTGGACCGCCGGCCTGCTCGGCGTGGTGCCGCTGCCCATCGGCTGCCTGCAGGGTGACAACGCCATCAACGAACTGCCGCTGCTCGGCGCAGTGACCTTCACCACGGCGCCGATGACCGAGGATTACTACATCAACGGCCCGATCCAGGCCGACCTCTGGGTGTCCAGCGCACAGGCCGATGCCGGCATTGCCGCGCGCATCACCGACGTCGACGAGAGCGGCAACTCGCAGGAGCTGACCAACGGCATCCTCACCGCCTCGATGCGCCGGATCGACGAGTCGCGCTCGCGCCGGCTCGGCGGCGTGATGATCCAGCCCTGGCACCCGTACACCGAGGAGTCGCGCCAGCCGATGCAGGCCGGCGAGCCGGTGCTGGCCAGCGTCGAGATCTTCCCGACCAGCACGTTGATCAAGAAGGGGCACAGCCTGCGGATCGCGATCAGCACGGCGGATTTCCCACACGGCCTGCCGCCGGTGACCGACCTGCTCGATCAATTGCTGGGTGTGCTGACCATCCACAACGATGCGGAGCATCCGTCGAGCGTGGTGGTACCGGTGGTGCCGGTGTCGGCGATCCGGGCGGCGCGCTGAGTCGCCAGCTTTGGCTGTAAACGAAAGGCCGCGAGAGATCGCGGCCTTCTTTCTTTGCTCCCTCTCCCCGCGTGCGGGGAGAGGGTTGGGGCTGACGTTTCCCCGGTTTTTCATATTGCGAATCTTGAGAAGAGGGCTTGCATCGCCTGTGTCGTAAGCGGAGGGTCGGTCGTGCTGCAGAGCAGGCGTGCCAGAGTGACCAGAGAGATTTCCC
>DATILC010000350.1:0-2252 GCA_035476855.1 Solimonas sp.
GAACGAAACGGGCGGCGACCGCATGCGGTCAGCACGTCACGGAGGGGCGGATGCGAGAGGCAAGTGACCGGCGCGAGCCGGCGGATGCGGAGTCGGCCACCTGGGCGGAAGCGGCGCCGCGCGTGCTGGGTCCCGCCGATCGTATCCAGCGCCGCCTGCGCGAGGCCCTGCTCAAGGGACAGTTCGATCTGCACTACCAGCCGATCGTCGACGCCCACAGCGGCCGCCTCCACGCCCTCGAAGCACTGCTGCGCTGGCAGGAGCCGCAACTGGGGGCGCTGAGCCCCGGCCAGTTCATCCCGCTGGCGGAGCGCAGCCGCCTGATCCTGCAGATCGATCACTACGTGCTGGACCGTGCCACCGCGCAGATCTGCCGTTGGCGCGACGCCGGCCTGCCGGCGCTGCCGGTATCGGTGAACCTGTCGGCGCGCCAGCTCAAGAGCGAGGACTTCGTCTCCCGCCTCGACCTGCTGCTGTGCAACAGCGGCATCGATCCGGCGCTGCTGCAGCTGGAGATCACCGAGCACGCCCTGATCGACGACTTCGGCCGCGCCGCGCAGCATGTGCGCGAGGCCAGCGCGCTGGGCGTGTCCTTCGCCCTCGACGACTTCGGCACCGGACATTCCTCGTTCTCGCATCTGCGCCACCTCCCGATCCAGCGCATCAAGATCGACCGCGAGTTCGTCGCCGGCATCGACAGCGACCCGCGCGACCAGAAGATCGTCCGCGCCATCACCGCCATGGCCCATGCCCTGGACTTGCAGGTGGTGGCCGAGGGGGTCGAGACCGAGGCCGAGCTGGTCACCCTGCGGCGGGTGCGCTGCGACCAGGTGCAGGGCTTCCTCACCGGCCGGCCGATGGACCTGGCCGCGATCACCGCCCTGCTGGCCGCACAGGCGCCGGCGAGCATCACCGCAGCCAAGGGCTGATCCCCCCGCGGGAAGGGGTAGCATCGGCGTTCAACGGCGGCCGCTGCGGATGACCCCATATGTCAAGCAGCTTGACCCCCGGGGCACTCACGCCCGCGGTGCGGATCGCGGAAAGTGGCGCCTGAAAACAAACCACTATTCCGAGGATGCTGTTCCATGACTGCAGAACGTCTTGAACTCAAGGGGCGCCACGGTCGCGTCGCGGTCGTCGCCGGCCTGCGCACGCCCTTCGCCCGCATCGGCACCCACTTCGGCGAGCTCAGCGCCATCGACCTCGGCGCGATGGTGGTCAACGAGCTGCTGGCCCGCAACAACCTGTCGAAGGACGCGGTGCAGCAGATGGTGTTCGGCATGACCGTGATGATCCCGGAGGCGCCGTTCATCGCCCGCGAGATCGCCATCGCCTGCGGCATGCCGGATGTCGACGCCTATTCGATCACCCGCGCCTGCGCCACCAGCTTCCAGACCGTCGCCAGCGCCACCGAGAGCATCCTCGCCGGCAGCGCCGACATCATCGTCGCCGGCGGCACCGACTCCACCTCCAGCGTGCGCATCACCACCACGCCGAAGTTCTCCGCGGTGCTGCGCGACGTCAACTTCGCCAAGACCCCGAAGGACAAGATCAGGCTGCTGACGCAGCTGCGGCCGAGGGACGTGCTGCCGACGCCGCCGGCGATCACCGAGTACTCCACCGGCAAGCTGATGGGCGAGAACGCCGAGCAGATGGCGAAGAAGTGGAACGCCACGCGCGAGGAGCAGGACGACATCGCCCATGCCTCGCACAGCAATGCGGCCAAGGCATGGGCCGAAGGCAAGATGGACCGCGAAGTGATGACCGCCTTCGTCGGCAGCAGCGGCAAGCCGGTGCACGAGGACAACCTGGTGCGCAAGAATTCCGACCGTGCCAGCTACGCCAAGCTGAAACCCGTATTCGACAAGGCTTACGGCACCGTCACCGCCGGCAACTCCAGCCCGCTGACCGACGGCGCCTGCGCGATGATCCTGATGAGCGAGGCCAGGGCCAAGGCGCTGGGCTACAAGCCGCTCGGCTACATCCGCTCCTTCCACTTCGCCGCCAAGACGCCGAAGGACGACATGCTGATGGGCCCGGTGCTGGCCGCGCCGGTGGCCCTGGATCGCGCCGGCGTGACGCTGAAGGACCTGACGCTGGTCGACATGCACGAGGCTTTCGCCGCGCAGATCGCCTGCAACCTCAAGGGCCTGGCCTCGAAGCAGTACCTGCAGGAGCGGCTCGGCCGCAGCAAGGCGGTGGGCGAGGTCGACCGCGCGAAGCTCAACGTGCTCGGCGGTTCGCTGTCCTAC
>DATILC010000351.1:0-4561 GCA_035476855.1 Solimonas sp.
TGGCGGAGGGCGAGGGCCTGTTAACGCTATGGCGGTCGCTGCGATGCCCCCAGATTTTTGGCCAGGCAAGGCGCGACGAAGGACGTTTGGTGGTTCCAAATGACTGAGGAGCAACGCGGCATGGCCGCAAATCCGGTGGCACCCCGCAGGGGCGGGACCGTTTTGGCGCATGGCTGTGTTACTCGTCACTCGTGTACATCGAGTACAGCCAATGGCCCCAGCTGGGAAGTGACTCAATGTCACTTCCCAGTAAGCCATGGGCGCTCCTCGCGCCTTGCCCTGCGCCAAAACGGTCTCCGTCGCAGCGACGGCCATAGCGTTAACAGGCCCTCGCGATCATGAACCTGCCGGAACACATCCACGGCCGTTCGCCGCGCTGCGGCGTGCTGCTGGTCAACCTCGGCACGCCGGACGCGCCGACGGCGCCCGCGATCCGGCGCTACCTGCGCGAGTTCCTCTCGGACCGCCGTGTCGTGGAGATGACGCGCTGGGTCTGGCTGCCGGTGCTGTACGCCTTCATCCTGCCGCTGCGGCCGCTGAAGCTGCAGCACAGCTACCAGTCGATCTGGACGCCGCAGGGCTCGCCGCTGCTGGCGATCTCGCGCCGCCAGCAGGCGGCACTGCAGGCGGCGCTGGGCAACGAGGTGCCGGTGGCGCTGGCGATGCGCTATGGCCAGCCGACGATTCGAGCAGCCATGGACGAGCTGGCGCGCCAGGACGTGCGCCGCATCGTCGTGCTGCCGCTGTACCCGCAGTATTCCGCCACGACGACCGCGGCCGTGCTCGATACCGTGTTCGAGGTGCTGCGCGACTGGCGCTGGCTGCCTGAATTGCGCACCGTCAACCAGTATCACGATGACCCCGGCTATGTGGCTGCGCTGGCCGCCAGCGTCGAGGCGCAGTGGCAGAAGGACGGACGCGGCGAACACCTGCTGATGTCCTTCCACTCGATTCCGCTGGCCTACTTCCGTGCCGGCGATCCCTACTACTGCCACTGCCAGAAGACCGCGCGCCTGGTCGCCGAGAAGCTTGGCCTGGCGGATGGCGAATGGTCGGTGAGCTTCCAGAGCCGCATCGGCCGCACGCCCTGGCTGCAACCCTATACCGAGCCGCACATCCAGCAGCTCGCCAGGCGCGGCCTGCGCCGCCTCGACGTGATCTATCCCGGATTCGCCGCGGACTGCCTGGAAACGCTGGAGGAAATCGCGCTGCGCTATGCCGACTCCTTCCGCAAGGCGGGTGGTACGACGCTGCACTACATTCCGGCGCTCAACGACGCGCCGGCGCACATCGACGCGCTCCACGACCTGCTCAAGCGCCAGCTGGCGCTGTGGCGCTACGCGCCGGAGACCTCGGCCGAGGTGCAGGCGCGCTTCGAGCGGGCGTCGAAGCTCAGCCCGGGCGGCTGAGCGGGCGTCGGCCGTCATGGCCACCGCAGAAGCAAAAGAACTTTAGCCACGGATTTACACGGATCACACGGATCTTTCCGTGTTCATCCGTGTAAATCCGTGGCCAAATCATTCTCGCCGTTTCCAACTTTACGCCGGCACAAAGAAAAACCCCCGCCATTGCTGGCGGGGGTTTTCTGATCTACAGCTGTACCGGGCGATTACTCGCCGCGGGTGCGGACTTCCGCACGACGGTTCTGGGCACGGCCCTCGTCCGTCTCGTTGGTCGCGACCGGCTTGGACTCGCCGTAAGCGTAGGTGTTGACGCGCTTGGCTTCGACACCCTTGCGGACCATGTACTGCTTGACCGAGTTGGCGCGGCGCTCCGACAGGGCCTGGTTGTAGGCGTCGGTGCCGATCCAGTCGGTGTGGCCGGAGACGTCGACCTTCAGGCTCGGGTACTGCTTCTGCAGACCACCGATGGCCTTGGAGGCGTTGTCCAGGATCGCACGGGCGTAGTCGGTCAGATCAGACTTGTCGAACTCGAAGTGGACGTCCTCGAAGCGGCGGTTCGGACCTTCGCCCGCGCCATCCTTCGAGCAGCCGGTCGAGTCGACCTTCACGCCCTTCGGGGTGCCCGGGCACTTGTCGATCGCATCCGGCACGCCGTCACCGTCGGAGTCGACCGGGCAGCCCTTGGAGTCAACCTTCACGCCCTTCGGGGTGTTCGGGCAGAGGTCGGCTTCGTCCGGCACGCCATCGCCGTCGGAATCCGGACCGCCGATGACGCCGTCTTCCGTCAGGCGGGGACCGAGGGCGGCGACGAGGCCGATCTTGGCCACCGGCTCCCACAGGTCGTTGTCGACCGTGTTGATGTCGCTGTCGACGTAGCGGGCGCGCACGTCGGCGCGGAAGCCGTAGCGGCTGTCGTCACCGAAGTACTTGAAGAAGCCCACGCCCAGCGTACCGAACGGCTCGGTCTCTTCCTGGCCGTTGGTCTTGTCGCGGTGCTTCTGCGCACCGACGCCGAGGCCGACGTAGGGCGAGAAGGCGCGATCACGCGAGTAGAAGAACAGCGCGTCGAGGCTGCCGCCCAGTTCGCGGTAGTTGTTGTCGCCGGCGCGCTCGGCGCCGTATTCCTGCCAGAAGCCGCCGAACTCAACACCCCAGAACTTGTTGAGGGCCTTGCCGGCGCTGAACGCATAGCCGTCCGCGTTGTCGGAAGGACGATCCGCGCGATCGGCAATAACGGTCTGGTAACCACCAAAGATGTAGGGACGCGTCTCGTTGACCGCAGACGCCGGTAGTGCGACTGCCGCCAGCGCCAGGGTGAGGCCGATGCGGGTTGTCTTATTCATTTTGAATCTCCAACCGGTAGTAAAGTCAGTCGTTGTAGGGGGACCTGCGAAGTGATGGCATTGTAACCATTCACTTGTTGCGATGCAGCATAGACTCCCTCGCTGCAGCGCACGCGGCAAAAATATACTGACCAACCCCGCCAGAACCCCACTGGAGGGGAATTCTGCCCGTCCATGGGCTTTTTTTCCAGTCGATTGATAACCTTCCAACGGATTTCCTGTGATCCAATTCCTCTCTGACTACGGCCTCTTCCTCGCCAAGACGCTGACCTGGGTGGCAGCACTGCTGGCTACCGGTGCCGGCTTCCTGGTCCTGATCCGTGCCGCGCGCGCCCATCGCGGGCCGGAACGCCTGGAAATCCGCAACCTCAACGACCGCCTGCAGGGCATGGCCGATGCCCTCAACGCCGACCTGCTCTCCGAATCCGAATTCAAGCAGCTCCACAAGCAGCGCCAGCAGGAGGAAAAGGCGCGCCGCAAGGCCGCGAAGAAGGGCCAGGAGACCGCGCGGCCGCGCCTGTTCGTCCTCAACTTCCACGGCGACCTGCAGGCCCATGCGGCCGATTCCCTGCGCGAAGAGATCACCGCGCTGCTGCAGGTGGCCCGTGACGGCGACGAGGTGCTGCTGCGGCTGGAAAGCGCGGGCGGCCTGGTCCACGCCTACGGCCTGGCCGCCTCGCAGCTGCAGCGTATCCGTCGCCGCGGCCTGAAGCTGACCGTGGCGATCGACAAGGTCGCCGCCAGCGGCGGCTACCTGATGGCCTGCGTCGCCGACCACATCCTGGCGGCGCCCTTCGCCATCGTCGGCTCGATCGGCGTGATCGCGCAGCTGCCCAACTTCCACCGCCTGCTGAAGAAGCACGACATCGACTTCGAGCTGCACACCGCCGGCGAATTCAAGCGCACGCTGACCGTGTTCGGCGAGAACACCGACGCCGCCCGCGAAAAATTCCGCGAGGAGCTCGACGAGACCCACGACCTGTTCAAGGCCTTCGTCACCGGCAACCGCCCGCAGCTGGATATCGGCCGCGTCGCCACCGGCGAACACTGGTACGGCAGCCAGGCAGTGGAACTGAAGCTGGTCGACGGCATCCAGACCAGCGACGACTACCTGCTGGAGCGCAAGGCCGCCGCCGACCTGTTCGAGCTGAGCTACCGCCGTCGCCCGCCGTTGTCGGAACGCGTCGCGCAGGGACTGGTACGCCTGGGCCTGGGCCTGCGCCGCGGCCTGGGGAGCAATACATGGCAGGGCTCTTGAAAAGACCGCGCAGTTGCGCAAACTGTCGCCGCCCTGCCTCCCCTCCACCACCACAGGACCGATCCGGAGCGCGAACATGAAACTGACCAGCCGCACGTTTCGCAACAATGGCGTGATCCCCGGCCGCTGCGCCTTCGCCGTCAAGCACCCGACGCAGCGCCTGCGCCTGTCCGCCAACCTCAACCCGCAGCTGGGCTGGAGCGGCGCACCCGCCGGTACCCGTTCCTTCGTGCTGCTGTGCATCGACGGCGACGCCCCGACCCGCGCCGACGACGTCAACCAGCCGGGCCGCGAAGTGCCCTTCGAGCTGCCGCGCGGCGAGTTCGCCCACTGGGCCATGGTCGACATCCCGGCCACGGTCAGCGAAATCGCAGAAGGCGCCTGCTCGCAGGGCGTCACCGCGCGCGGCAAGACCGCCCCGGCCGGCCCGCAGGGCAGCCGCCAGGGCCTCAACGACTACACCGGCTGGTTCAAGGGCGACGGCCAGATGGAAGGCCACTACCTGGGCTACGACGGCCCCTGCCCGCCCTGGAACGACTCCCGCGTGCACCACTACC
>DATILC010000352.1:0-6071 GCA_035476855.1 Solimonas sp.
GCTTGAAGTCACCCTGCAGCTGTTTGTTCCAGCCTTCGAGCGCCGCCTTCTCCTCGGCTTCCGCGAGGGCCGTATCCTGCGCTGCCACTGCAGGTGCCGTCTCGGCGGTCACCTCCGCAGGCTTGCTGTCGCTGTCCAGCAACCACAGGGCGCCGCCCACGATCAGGCAGACCACGATCAGGCCCAGTGCAATCGAATACTCCGCCGAATGACTCAGCGCAGCTGCCAGGCCCTTGAGCCCGGAGTCCGCTTTCCCCTGTTCCGCCATCGTCCCTTCCCTCCCTGTCGACACGATGAGGCTGCTGCAGGCCCGCTTAAGCCATCAGCACCCGCTTGATCCGCGCCAGCAGGCCCAGGCGTTGCGCCGGCGGTGGCGCACGCAGCGGCTCCGGCGCAGCACGCTGGATCTGCTCCGGATGCTGCTGCAGCATTTCGTAGCGGCGGCTGGCGATGTTGATCGTCCCGCGCAGCACGCTTTCCGACACCGGCTTGAGCAGCAGACGGTAAATCTGTCCCTGGTTGATCAGGGTGATGCTGTGCCCGGCGTCGGCATGCGAGGTCAGCACCACCACCACCAGCGCCGGATGGTGCTGGCGCAGGGCGCCGAGCAGCTGGGTCAGCACCTCACCGCCCACCACCAGCTCGGTCACGATCACGCCGATCGGATGGGTGGCGAGCTGCTCCAGCGCTTCATCCACCGAGCCGGCCTCGTAGACCACTCGATCGTTCTCCAGCGTGCGCTTGAGCTGGCTGCGCGAGGCGGCGTCCTCGTCCAGGATCAGCAGGGCGACACCGCTGGCCCCGGGCTTGCTGCCGGCAGGCGCCGGCGTGGGCGGCTGGTTCAGCGGCGGCACCACGTCGGCCGCGGCAACGGCCGCCGCGATCGTGGCCCGCAGTTCCGTATTCCCCCAGGGCTTGGAGATGAAGCGGAAGATCTCGCCCTCGTTGATGCAGCCGATGATCGCCGTCAGGTCGGAGTAGCCGGTCAGCAGCAGGCGCACCGAGCGCGGCCGCAGCTCGCGGGCGGCGCGCAGCACGTCGACGCCGGTTACATCCGGCATGCGCTGGTCGCTGACGATGACGTCGAAGTCCTGGGCCTTGATCTGCTCGATGCCCGCGGCACCGCCGACGGCGGTCTCGACGTCGTAGTCGTTGCGGAACATCGCCTTGAGGGACAGGAGGATGCGCGGCTCGTCATCGATGAACAGGATGCGCGGACGGGTGTTTGAGCTCATGACTAGATTCCGGATATGGCCGGGACAGGCGGCAGCAGTTCATCGTCTTGCGCGACGGACGCGATCGGGGCGGCGCGCGGCTGTGCCGGCGCCTCCCTGGCGGTCGGCAGGCGGATGATGAACTCGGCACCCTGCCCCGGCGCCGAGCGGACCTCGATGGAACCATGGTGGTCCTCGAGGATACGGAAGACGATCGACAGTCCCAGGCCAGTGCCCTTGCCGACGTCCTTGGTGGTGAAGAAAGGCTCGAAGATATGCGCCTGGGTCTGCTCGTCCATGCCGCAGCCGCTGTCGGCGATCGAGATCTCCACGGCGTCGCCTACCTCACGCGTGCTGAGCTGGATCCAGCCCGCGCCGTCGATGGCCTGGGCGGCATTGGTGATCAGGTTGAGGAACACCTGGTTGAGCTGCGACGGCGCACAGGGCACCAGCGGCAACTCGCCGAACTCGCGGCGGATCTCGACGCGGCTCTTCAGGTGCCCCTGGCAGATCTTGAGTGCGGTCTCCAGGCCCTGGTTGATGTCGAAGCGTTCGGTCAGCGAACGGTCGACACGCGAGAAATCCTTGAGGCTCATCACCAGGTCGGCGATCTGCACCAGGCCGTGCTCGGCATCGGCCAGCAGTACATCCGCCTCCTCTACACGTTCGACCGGATCCCAGACCTTGCGGGCCGCCTGCAGCTGCCCGAGCAGCGCCTCGGCCTGGGACGCGGGCAGCAGCGGCAGCAGCGCGTCGTAGGCATCGAATACCGAGCGCATGGCCGGCAGGCCTTCGCGCACGGTCTCGACATTGCTGCGCGCATAGCCCAGCGGCGTGTTGATCTCGTGGGCAACGCCGGCCACCAGCTGGCCCAGCGAGGCCATCTTCTCCGACTGGATCAGCTGCGCCTGCTGCGAGCGAACTTCGTCCAGCGCCTTGCGCAGTTCCTGGGTGCGCACATCCACCAGCTCTTCCAGGTGGGCGTTGGCGCCGTCCAGCTCGGCGTAGCTGCGACGCAGGCGCCAGCCACCGAGGGCGAAGACCAGCAGCAGCGCGGAGGCGTAGATCGCCAGCGCCTTGCGATAGCGCGCGGTACTCGCCTCGGTGCGGGCGTGGTTCTCGTGATAGTTGCGCCGGGCGCGCTCCAGCGCCGGCGTGGTCGGCAGGGCCAGCAGCTCCTGCATGCGATCCTGCAACCCGTCCTTGGTGGAACGCACGGCGTCGGCACTGGCCAGCAACCGGTCCACCGTCTGCAAGGCTGCCGGCGGCAGGCCGCGGGCCTCGGAACTGATTGCGCCCTGCAGTTCCGCGATCTCCGGGCCATTGATCGGACGCGACTGGATGCTGTAGGTGGTCAGATCGCCCAGCAGGGTCATGACGCGGCGGCGCAACGCCGTGTACTGGTCGCTCGCCAGCACGGTCAACACCGGATCGGCCTGCTTGCGCAACTGGCCGAAGGCGGCGAAGAACTGCTGCAGCTCGGCGCGGTAGCGCTCCAGCGCCGCCGACTTCTCGTCGGCGTGGCGGAAGTACTCGCGCACCGGCCCATCGATCTCGGGCGCCAGCCGCTCGCGCGGCATCCAGCCCTGGCGCAGCTGCTGCCGCGCCTCGGCCAGGCGCTGCTGGGCCTGCTCCAGTCCCGGCGGCTCGGCATCCAGCGCCAGGCGCGCACGCGCGATGTCCTGGTCGACGGCCGCCTCCAGTTCCAGTACGCGCTCCAGCTGTGTCAGGCGCTCATTGTGCCGGCGCAGATCCAGGGGCTGCGCCTGGGTCCGGTACATGAGCAGCCCGAGCACGGCCAAGGCCATGACCATTGCCACTGCAACGATGATTCGGCGGAGCATCCCATCCCCCTTTGTATTTCAGCGTCGCACGTCTCCAGGGGCATGTCCCTACCCGGGTACGGGACGTCGGGCCGGGGTCCGCTCGTGGCGGCCCCTGCGGCCCTTTGTGATCTCACATATTGGCCACCGCCTCCCGGCGTGCGAGTTCCTGATCGACGAACTTGATCCAGTTGCCGGCGGCCTGCGCCAGCGCCGGCGAATCCGCCGCCGACACGAAGTGACGCCTGGCCTCGGCAAACTCGTTGGCGTTGAACAGCGCCGTGCCGAGCTGCATGTGCGCGTCGCCCGGCCGGTCGACATTGCCGGTCTTCAGCGCCGTGCGGAATGCATCGGCCGCACTTTTCCAGTCGCCCACCTCGTTGTAGGCCTGGCCGAGATAAACGTAGTGCTTGGCCTGTCCGGTCATGCTGGCAACCTTCTTCAGCACCGGAATCTGCTGCTTGAATTCCTTGCCCATCGCCAGCGCCTGGGCATAGAGCTGCAGGGTTTCGGCATTGACCTTGATGGTCTTGCTCTTGAAGCCCTGGGTGATGACCTGCACCGCCGGCCAGGGTGCACCCTGCACCATGTACAGGCGGGCAAGATTCAGCAGATCGCCTTCGCTGGAGAGCAGCTTGGCCCGATAGGCCGCATGCATGACGTTGACCTGGTCGAGCTGCTGATCCATCAGGCCGCGCATGCCGGCAAGCTGCTGCCAGTACGTGGCCTTCTCGGGCTGCAGGCTGACCAGGATCTCGAGGACCTTTGCCGCCTTGGCGTATTCCTTGCGCTCGTAGTAGATCGCGCGCAGCAGCGCCAGTGCCGCTTCCTTCGGTGCCTGGCCACGCTGCTTGGAAATGGTCAACGAGGTCACCAGCGACTTCTCGGCCTCGGGAAATTTCTGCAGCTGGTAATAGGCCTGCGCCAGCAGGGCGTGACCTTCCGGGCTCGGCTCGGGCACCACCGACAACCACTTCTTCACCACCGCGATGGCCTTCGGGTATTCCTCGGTGATGAAGTACAGCTGGCCCATCGCGTAGAGGCTGCTGTCGCGCAAGCCGTCCGGCAGGTTCGGCTGCTTCAGCACCGACTGGTAGGCCTGGATCGCCTGCGGGATCTTGTCCTGGGAGTAATAGGCAGCGGCGTAGAGACCATAAAGCGTGGCGCGCTCGTAGTCGTTGAGCTTGGCCTCTCCGGCCTTCAGCGCATCGAGGGCGCTCACCGCCTCGGCATACTTCTTGGCTTCGAAGGCCTGCTGCGCCACCTCCATCTTCTTGTAGACCTCGGCGCGAATCACCTGGGTCTGCTTGGTCGGCGGCGGGACCGGCTTGTCCTTCTTGTCCTTGGCCAGCGACAGTCCCGACAGCGACACTACGGTCGCGGTCAGCGTCACCAGCAGGATTTTCTTCAGTGGCAGGCTCATGTCACTTGTCCAGCTCGAAGCGGATCAGATGCTGCACGTTCGGAACGGCGATCGGCCGGCCACTCTCGACGCGCGGCTTGTACTTGAACTTCAGCACCGCCTTCCTGGCGGCCTCGTCGAACACGCCCGGCGGCTGCGCCTCCAGTACCACCGGGTCGACCACGGCGCCAGCCTCATTGACCGTGAACTTCACCAGCACCCAGCCCTCGATGCCCTGGCTCTGCGCACGCGCCGGGTACATCGGCGCCACCTTGACGATCGGCAGGTACTCGCCGTCGGTCGACGACAGGCCGAAGTTGGCCTTCACCTGCGTCGTGTTCTCCAGCGACATGTTGATGCTGACCTGGGTCTGGGTCGGCCCCTGCACCTGAACACTCTGTACCGGCACTTCCGGCGGCGCCTCAGGGCGATCCGGCATCTCCGGTGGCTTGCGCTGGCGGCTTTCGATCTCGAAGTTCTTGGCCAGCCGCACGAAATCCACCGTCGGCAGGATCTCGCTGTTCTGGGCGCCGCCCGAGGTGCCTGCGATCAGCGCGTACAGCAGCCAGAACAGCGTGAACATCGCCATGCAGGCAAACAGGCAGGGAATGATGAAGCGCAGCGGATGGACCTGGAGGTAGCCGGCGCCGCCGCCGTGATTCATCGACACGGCAGGCACGTCCTTTTCCTTGACGAACAGGGGCACGACGCGCTCGGTGCTGGGGCGGTTCTGCATGGGGCTCAGCCTCCTGACCCGAGCGTCGCGACGGACACGCTCTGCACGCCACCCGCACGCACCTGGTCCATTACCTGCGCCATGACGCCGCTCTCCGACATCTTGTCGGCCAGGATCACGACCGTGTCTTCCGGACGCTCGGCATGCATGCGCTCGACCATCGCCCGCACCTCGGGAAGGTTGACCTTCTTGCGGTCCATCCAGATATCGCCGTTGGGACGGATCGCGACCAGGATGTTGCCGCTGGCCCTGTCCTCGGCAGTCTCGGCCTGCTCCTTGTCCACCTTCACCCCCGCCTGCTTGACGAAGCTGGTGATGATGATGAAGAAGATCAGCAGGTTGAGGACAAAGTCCAGCATCGGCGCGAGGTCGATGCCATGGTGCCCATCATCCCCGGCATGTCGGCGAGCTTGCATCGGTTCTCTCCTCGGTGTTCATCTCGGATTCTTCGATCACGAGTACTTCAGTTCTTCGACGTCGTCGGCTGCAGCATCACGTTGAATGCGCCACCGGCCCTTGCCTGGTCCATGGCCTTGACCACCACACCGGTCGGCGCCTTGGTGTTGGCAACGATGATCACCGGCCCTTCCGGCTTTTCGCCGCGGAAACGCTCGACGTTGGCGCGCACCGAGGCAACGTCGATCAGACGCTGGTCGATCGAGATGTCACCGCTCTTGTGCACGGCGATGAACAGCGTGCTGTTGTCTTCTTCTTCCTGCTGCTTCGGCGGACTCGGCGGCGGCGTATTGAGGCTGAGGCCAACCTCCTTGACGAACACCGCGGTGATGATGAAGAAGATCAGCAGGTTGAGGACGAAATCCAGCATCGGCGCGAGGTCGATGGCTTCCTCGTCGTGCTCGGCGTGCTGGCGGCGGTTGCGCAGGCGCATGGCTTGT
>DATILC010000353.1:0-2559 GCA_035476855.1 Solimonas sp.
CCGCTTGCGGGGAGAGGGTCGGGGTGAGGGGCGCGCCGCAGGCGCATGCACATGCAAAAGCCGCCCCTCATCCGCCCTTCGGGCACCTTCTCCCCGCACGCGGGGAGAAGAAGCGACGTGCCTGTCGCTCAAGTTAGCGCCATCCGGCTTAGGGTTGTTTCGGCAGCGCATAAGCCATTACGGCATCGCTGCGGCCGGACAGCATCGCGCCGTGCCCGCCGGCGGCGATCACGACGAACTGGCGCTTGCTCTTCGCCGACCAGTAGGTCGCCGGCGTGGCATGCCCGCCGGCCGGCAGGCGGGCTCTCCAGAGTTCCTTGCCGGTGCTGCTGTCATAGGCCCGCAGCCTGCGTTCCTGGGTGGCGCCGATGAAGCTCAGGCCCGAGGCGGTGGTGACGGACCCGCCGAGGTTCGGCACTCCGATCGGCAGCGGCAGGCCGCTGCGCAGCATCAGCGGGCCGCTGTCGCGGGCGGTGCCGAAAGGCCGCTGCCACTTCAGCGTCCGCGTCTTCAGGTCGACGGCGCTGATCAGGCCGAACGGCGGCTCCTGGCAGGGCACGCCGAGGAAGGACAGGAAGGGCATTGAAGCGGCTGCGTAGGGCGTGCCCTTCTGCGCGTACAGCAGGCCCATGCGCCCGCGCTGCGGCGTGATCGGCTCGATGCTGCGCCGGTCGGCCTCTGCACGCGGGATCAGCTGGTTGAGCATCAGCACATGGGTGGAATTGACCAGCATCAGCTGGCGCACCGGGTCCACCGAGACGCTGCCCCAGTTGATGCCGCCGAGGTAGCCCGGCCACATCAGGGTCTGACGATCGAGGCCCACCGGCGTCAGCGTGCCTTCGAAGCGTGCCCGGCGGAACTTCACGCGGCAATACGCCTGGTCGATCGGCGTGGCGCCCCACATGTCCTGCTCGGTTGGACGTGGCCCGGCGAAGGACGGCATGCCGGCGGAGAACGGTTGCGTCGGCGACAGCCAGTCGCCCGCGACGGCAGCCTGCGGCACCGGCCGTTCCTCGACCGTGGCGAGCGGCTTGCCGTTGCGGCGATCGAGGAAGAAGATCTCGCCGCGCTTGGTCGGCTGCAGCAGGCCGGGCGTGCCATCCGGCAAGTCCACCAGCACCGGCTGAGAGGCGACGTCGTAGTCCCAGAGATCGTGGTGCGTGGTCTGGAAGGACCAGACGACCGCACCGGTCTCCGCGTCCAGGGCGACGACGGCGCTGGCGTACTTCTCGTCGTTCGGAGTGCGGTGGCCGCCGAAGAAATCCGGCGTGGCATTGCCGGTCGGCGCGTAGACCAGCCCGAGTTCCTCGTCGGCGCTCATCACGCTCCAGCTGTTCGGGGTGCCGCGCGTGAACGTCTCACCGTCCGGCGGCAGGCCATGCTGGTCCGGCCTGCCGATGTCGAAGGCCCAGCTGAACTGACCGCTGACTGCATCAAAGGCGCGGATGACACCAGAGGGTTCGCCGGTGGCCTGGCCGTCCATGACCCAGCCGCCGAGCACCAGCCGTCCGCGGATCACGGTGGGCGGCGAGGTGAGGTAGTAGTAGCCCTTGTCGACCTGGCCCATGCCCTGCAGCAGGCTGACCTCTCCTGCATTGCCGAAGCCCTCGCAGGGCTTGCCGGTGTCGGCGTCGAGCGCGATCAGGCGCGCGTCCAGCGTCGCGGTGTAGATGCGCTGTGCGCAGGGGCCGATGGCATCAGGCACCACGTAGTGCGCGACGCCGCGGCAGGTCTTGGTGAAGACCACGTCGGCATCGATCTTCGGGCGATGGCGCCAGAGCTCGGTGCCGGTCTCGGCATCGAGCGCAATCACGTCGTTGTAGCCGGTGCAGAAGTAGAGGCGCTCGCCGATCTTCAGCGGCGTGGCTTCGATGGTGAGGATGCTGCGGAACTGCTCCAGGAAATCTTTCGGGTCGTAGTCGGACTTGCCGGCGTGCCAGGTCCACGCGGCCTGGAGCTGGCCGACATTGTCGGGCGTGATCTGCGTCAGCGGCGAATGGCGGGTGCCGGCCAGCGTGTTGCCGTAGTGGCGCCATTCGCCGGCGGCTGCGTCGGACGGCGCTGCGTAGGCGATCGCAGCGGCGCCTGCGGTGGGGAGGCGATCCCTGGCGAAGATCGAGATCAGCGCCGCCAGCAGCAGCGTCGACAAGCCGCACCAGAACGCGGCGTCGCCACGGTAGCGGCGCGGCAGTCCGACCAGGGCACGATAAGACGAGGACAGCATCCACAGCCCAAGCACGGTCAGCATCGCAAGACGCGGCGCCAGCGCCCAGCCATCGAGTCCGGCTTCCCACAGGGCCCAGACCAGGGTTGCGACGTAGAACAGGCCGTACAGCATCAGCGCGCGGCGTGATCGCCGCAGGCTCAGCCAGGCGACGCTGCCGAATGCGAGGCCGGCGGCAAGGTAGTAGCCCGATCCGCCCAGCAGGAGCAGTTCGCCGCCCCACCACACCAGCAGCGCGCCGAAGAGCGCGAGCACGCCGATGAAGATCCGGTTGGCGACGGAAATTTTCACGCGGCGGTATCGGCTTCAGAAGTTGTAGCGCAGCCGGGCACCGA
>DATILC010000354.1:0-3696 GCA_035476855.1 Solimonas sp.
GCTGCTGGACCTGCTGACCAGCTTCTTCTTCCTGCGCTTCCGTGCCCGCCCCGGACATTTCTTCGGCGGCCTCGGCATGATCTTCGGTGCGCTCGGCAGCCTCGGCATGGTCTGGCTGGCGGTGGAGAAATTCTTCAACGGCGAGGACATCGGCGGGCGTCCGCTGCTGCTGGTCTCGATGCTGCTGCTGATGTTCTCGGTACAGCTGGTCAGCACCGGCGTGATCGCCGAGATGCTGATGCGCGTGTTCCAGCTGGGCCGCAGCGCCAGCGTCGCCGGCGAGGAGCCGCGCGCAGCGGCGCTGGAAACCTGGCACCAGCCGCCGGCGCCGGCGGTGACCACGGACAAGGCGCGCCCGCAGAAGATCGCCTGAACCGATGAAGCTGCGCGAGTACGCATGGCTGGCGCTGCTGGCATTCCTCGGCTTCTGGAGCGCCAGCTGGAGCGTGCCGCTGTTCGACCTCGACGAGGGCGCCTTCAGCCAGGCCACGCTGGAGATGCTCGACTCCGGCAACTACCTCAGCACCACGCTCAACGGCGAGCCGCGCTACGACAAGCCGATGCTGACCTACTGGCTGCAGGGCGCCGCGGTCAGCCTGCTGGGCGCCAACGAATTCGCCTTCCGCCTGCACTCGATGCTGGCCGCGACGCTGTGGCTGTGGCTGCTGTTCGGCTTCCTGCGCGAGCGCGAGGCGGATGCCGACGCCGCCTGGCTCGCCGCCGGCAGCCTGGCGCTGGGACTGATGCCCGGGCTGATCGGCCATGCCGCCACCGCGGACGCCCTGCTCAACCTGCTGATCGCGGCGACGCTGCTCGAGGTCTGGCGCTACTACGAACAGCCGCGCCCTGCGCCGATGCTGCGCGCCTTCCTCTGGATGGGACTGGGCCTGCTGACCAAGGGCCCGATCGCGATCCTGATTCCCGGCACGGTCAGCCTGCTGTTCTTCCTGTGGCAGGGCCGCGGCCGCGACTGGCTCACCGGCGTGCTCGACTGGCGCGGCTGGCTGGTCCTGCTGGCAGTGGTGCTGCCCTGGGGCATCGCCTGCTGGCGAGCCGACGGCGGCGAGTGGCTGCGCCATTTCCTGCTCGACCACAACCCCGGCCGCTACAACAGCACGCTGCAGGGCCACGGCGGCAAACCGTACTACTACCTGCTGGCGCTGCCGCTGATCGTGCTGCCGTTCACCGCGCTGCTGCCGGGTGCAATGGCGCGCGGCTGGCGCGGCGATGCGCTGGACCGCTTCTGCCTGCTGTGGTTCGCGCTGGTGTTCCTGCTGTTCTCGTTCTCCAAGACCCAGCTGCCGCATTACCTGCTGTACGGCGCCACGCCGCTGTTCATCCTGTTCGGCCGCATGGCCGCGCAGCTGCCGCGTCGCGGCTGGCTGCTGTTGCCGGGCCTGCTGTTCATCGCCCTGCTGGCCGCCCTGCCCTGGCTGCTGCCGCTGCTGCCGCAGAAGGCCAGCCGCCCCTGGGAAGCCGGCATCCTGCGCGAGGCAATGGCGGCCTTCGATGCGCGCTACACCCTCGTCAGCGGCCTCGCCCTGCTGCTGGGCCTCGCAGCGCTGCGCCTGCCGAAGCCGCGCGCACTGCTGGCGCTGGGACTGGCGCAGGCAACACTGGTCTGGTTCGGCCTGATGCCGGTCTATGCCGCCGGCCAGCAGGAGCCGACGCGCCAGGCCGCGCTGGCCGCGCGACGCCTGGGCGGCGAGGTGCACCTGTTCCAGACCTGGCTGCCGAGCTTCAGCGTCTACCGTGGCGCGCCGACGCCCAACGGCGTACCCGCTCCGGGTGGGCTGGTGTTCGTCCGCGCCGACAAGCGCGACGAGCTGGAGCAGGCCATCGCCCCGGACCGCGGCATCGAGGAATTCGCCCGCGGTGGCGTACTGCTGCTGCGCCGGCAGCCCCCCTGATCGAACGTGTACGATCCGCGCCATCTCCTTGTCGCAGGTCCGCCATGAGCACCACCGAACCGATCGAAGTCGCGCCGCCGCCGCTGTACCTGCTGCTGGCCGAGGCCAGGCTGGGGCCGGAGCTGGCGCGCTATGCGCTGGGCGGCCTCGACGGCGCCGGCCTGCCGCGCGGCGCAGGCCCGGTACTGGTGATCCCCGGCTTCGGCGCCAGCGACTGGCACACCCAGCCGCTGCGCGGCGCGCTGCGCAAGCTCGGCTACAGCGCCCACGGCTGGGGCGCCGGCCGCAACGTCGGCATGCGCCGCGGACTCAAGGAGCAGTTGGCCGCGACCCTGCAGGAACTGCATGACCGCCATGGCCAGAAGGTCGCGCTCATCGGCTGGAGCTTGGGCGGTGTGTTCGCCCGCGAGATGGCACGTCACCAGCCGCAACTGGTGCGCCGCGTGTTCACCCTCGGCAGCCCCTTCAACGGTCATCCCAATGCCAACAACCTGGTGAAGCTGTTCGCGCTGATGAATCCGAAGATGCGCGGCGCACCGGACATGGAAGGCTTCCGCCGCCGCATCACGGCACCGCCGGTGCCCTGCACCGCGATCCACAGCAAGAGCGACGGCATCGTCGCCTGGCGCTGCAGCGTCGAAGAGACCGCAGCCAATACCGAGAACGTCGAGGTGCGCGGCAGCCACTTCGGCCTGCCGATGAACCCGCAGGTGCTGCGGGTGATTGCCGAGCGGCTGTCGCAGGGCTGAGGCGCAGCGCCCCGTTCTATTCCGCGCGCCGCATCGCGACGGCGTAGAAGCCGTCGGTGCCATCGACATGCGGCAGCAGTCGCAGCACCGCGCCCTCGTAGTCCGCACCCTGCGCCTGCAACAGCGTGCCGGCATCCTGCAGCTGGAACTGCGGATGCGCCGTCAGGAAGCTTTCGACCACCTGCTCGTTCTCCTCGGCCATCAGGCTGCAGGTGGCGTAGACCAGCCGCCCGCCCGGCCGCAGCAAGCGCGCTGCCGCCTGCAGGATCGAGCGCTGCTGTTGCTGCAACGTGTCGAGTCCGGGCTCGCGCAGGCGCAGTTCCGGGTTACGCCGCCAGGTGCCGGTGGCCGAGCAGGGCGCGTCGACCAGCACGGCATCGCAGCGTCCGGCATGGGCATCAAGCAGCGGATCATGCTCGTCGCGCAGCGGCAGGGCCTGCACGCAACCGACACCGGCGCGCTGCAGCCGCGGCTGCAGACGCTGCAGGCGCGCCGCGCTGTTGTCGCAGGCCAGCAGGCGGCCGCGGTCGCGCAGCTGCGCCGCCAGCGCCAGGGTCTTGCCGCCGGCACCGGCGCAGAAGTCGACCACGGTCTCGCCCGGCTGCACCGCCAGCAGCAGCGCGATCAGCTGGCTGCCCTCGTCCTGCGGCTCGATCCAGCCCTCGCGGAACAGCGCCAGGTTCTGCAGCGGCGCACGGCCCGGCAGGCGCAGGCCCAGCGGCGAACGCGCCGTCGGCTCGGCGCGCAGGCCCTCCTCGGCCAGTCGGGCCCGCGCACTGTCGCGGGTGGCCTTGAGCGTGTTGACGCGCAGGTCGACGCGGGCCGGCTGGTTCAGCGCCCGCGCCAGCGCTGCCGCCCCACCCTCGCCGTACTGCAGCAGCCAGCGCTGGTAGTGGAAGTCGGGGACGTTGAGCCGCTCGGCGGTGCCCAGCGTCGCCGGATCGAACTCTTGCAGGCGCTGAGCCAGTGCCGCCGCCTCTGTCACGCCCCAGTCCTGCAGCGTCGCCGCGTCAACGCTGCCGGCCTGCAGCAACTGC
>DATILC010000355.1:0-15726 GCA_035476855.1 Solimonas sp.
CCACTTTGTTGCGCAGATAGGCTGGCAGCAGCGCATCGGCGCTGATCGCCTGCCCCGCCGCGAAAACCGGCTGCGCCAGCCGCAGGATGTCCTCGGCATGCGGCAGCGCATCGGCCACGACAGATTTCGGCTCGATGCCGGCGGCCGCGCGGAGCAGATCCGGATAGGCAGCCCAGCCGGTGCCCACCGCATGCCAGTCACCCGCCCCGGCCGGCGGCACTTCGGCCGGGGCGCAGACGGTCTCCGGCAACAGCGCGACCGGCAGCCCGTCTTCGCCGACGCGATAGGCGCCCCAGTAGACCTCGTTCATGCGCGCATCGATCGCCGCCAGGACCTGGCCTGCCCCACCACGGATCGCGCGCAGCGCCAGCGCCGGCAGCGAGGACACGCCGACCACCGGCCGGTCCAGCGCCAGCGCCAGTCCCTTGACGAAGCCGACACCGATGCGCACGCCAGCGAAACTGCCGGGGCCGATGCCGCAGGCAATGCCGTCGAGCTGCGTGAATGCCAAGCCCTGCTGCGCCATCAGCGCCTGCAGCATCGGCATCAGGCGTTCGGTATGGCTGCGTCCGGCGGTCTCGAACTGCTCGACGATGCGGCCGTCGGCATGCAGGGCCACGGAGCAGGCTTCGGTGGCGGTATCGAGGGCCAGGATCTTCATCGCGATATTGTACGGGCCGCGCTCAGCGGATCTGTTCCAGCCAGTCCCGCGCCTGCTCCAGTTCCGACAACACGGGCATCTGCGGCAGGCTGGCAAGGATCTGCCGGCCGTAGCCCTTGCTGCGCAGGCGCGGATCGCAGAGCACCAGCAGTCCACGGTCCTCGGCATCGCGGATCAGCCGGCCGACGCCCTGGCGCAGCATCACGATCGCCTCCGGCAGCTGCAGGTCGAAGAACGGCTTGCCGCCGTTGCGGCGGATGGTGTCGAGCTTGGCCTCGTAGACCGGATCGCCCGGTGCGGTGAAGGGCAGCTTGTCGATGATCACCACGCGCAGCGCCTGGCCCTTGACGTCGACGCCCTCCCAGAAGCTGCTGGTGCCGACCAGCACGGCATTGCCGTCGCGGGTGAAGCCGTCGAGCAGGGCCGAGCGGCTGTCCTCGCCCTGCACGAAGATCGGCAGCTGCAGGCGCGCGCGCAGTCCGGCGGCAATGCGCTTGAGCGCTCGATGACTGGTACAGAGCACGAACACGCCGCCACGGCTGGCATCGATGATCGGCAGCGCGGTGGCGACCACCGCCTCGGGGTAGTCCGGCGCGTTCGGTTCCGGCAAACCCCTGGGAAGGTACAGCCGCGCCTGCGACTCGAAGTCGAAGGGGCTGTCCAGTTGCAGGTTCTTCGCCTCTTCCAGCCCCAGCTCGCGGGTGAAGTGGCCAAAGCCATCGCTGGTGGCCAGCGTCGCCGAGGTCAGCACCCAGGCACCGGGATAGGTCTCCAGCATGCGGCGGAAGCCCTCGGCAACCAGGATCGGCGTCGCGTACAGGCTGCCACCGCGCGGCGCCGGCTCGACCCAGCGCACGCGCTCGCTGTCGGTGCCCTCGGTGATGACGCTGTAGCGCGTGATCAGGTCGTCGGCGCGGGCGACGCAGGCAGCCAGTTCGGCGTTGCGCTCCTCGAAGGGCTTGATCGACTCGAACAGCGCCTGCAAGGCCCCGCCGGCCTGCTGGCACAGCTCGCGGGTCAGCGGCCGCGACAGGAACTCGCCGAGGGTCTGGCGGTTGAACTGGCCGACGAAGACCTGCTCGAAGCGCGTGGTCGCCGCCGCCAGTTCCTGCGCCGCCTCGCGCAGCTGCGGCATGTCGCCGAGGTTGTCGGCCTCGGTCTGCGCATCCTTGGCCAGTTCCTGCAGCTGGCGCGTCGACAGGCGCTGGCCGAAGAACTGCGCCGCCAGTTCCGGCAGCTGGTGGGCCTCGTCGATCACCACGGCGTCGGTGCCGCTGAGGATCTGGCCGAAGCCCTCCTCCTTCAGCACGAAGTCGGCGAACAGCAGGTGGTGGTTGATCACCACGACGTCGGCGGCCTGCGCATTGCGGCGCGCACGAGCGACGTGGCAGCCATCGAAGTCCGGGCAGCGGCTGCCGAGGCAGTTGTCGGCGGTCGAGGTGATCTGGCGTACCAGCGCCTCCTCGCCGTCGAGGCTGCCGAGTTCGCTGATCTCGCCGGTCTGGGTCTGACGCGCCCAGTCCTCGATCTCGCGCAGGCGCAGGTACAGGAACTTCAGCGCCGGAACCGTGCGCGCCCGCTTCATGCGGTACAGGCACAGGTAGTTGGCTCGCCCCTTGAGCAGGGCCACGCGCACCGGGAAGCCGAGCGCATCACGCACCCGCGGCAGGTCGCGATGGAACAGCTGGTCCTGCAGGGTCTTGGTGCCGGTGGAGATGGCCACGCGCCGGCCCGACATCAGCACCGGCACCAGGTAGGCGAAGGTCTTGCCGGTACCGGTGCCGGCCTCGACCACCAGGGTGTCATCCTGCCGCAGCGCCTGCTCCACCGCCTGCGCCATCTGCTGCTGCGGCGCGCGCGGCGTGAACTGCGGGATGGCGGCCGCCAGCGGCCCGTCCGCGCCCAGCAGCGCGGCGCAAGACTCGTCCACTAGCCTAGCCGCCGCCGAGCGCCTGCTGGATCGCGTCGACACGCTCCTGCGCGCGCTGCGCGCCGGCCGCGTCGCCCCGTGCCGTACGCGAGGCACGGATGGTCTTCCAGTTCTCCAGTTCGACGTAGACGTTGCCGCGCGCGAGGCTGTTGGACTTCTGCGCGAGGCTCTCGGCCTGGTCGAAGTTCTTCTGGTCCAGGTGGCTCTGCGCCAGTGCCGACCAGATGAAGTAGTTGCGCGGCTCGATGCGCTGGGCGCGTTCCAGCAGCGCCTGCGCCTGCGCCGGCTGGCCGGCGGCACGCTGCGCGCGCGCCTGCTTGACCAGCGAGGACACCGCCTGGCCGCTGATCGCCTCGGCCGAGCGCGGCACGTTGGGCGGCGGTGCCGGCACCGGCGGCAGCGTCACCTGCGGCTCGGTCGGGATCGGCTGCGGGCCGCCGGGCGGGATCGGCGACGGCATGCCCGGGATCGGCTCGGACGGCAGATGCGGGGCCGGACGCGCCGGCTGGCCGCTGGGCGGCTCGGGCCAGGGCCAGACGGCTTCGCGCTTGCCCTGCTGCGTGGCGCAGGCACCGAGGATCAGGGCGCAACTCAGGATCAGTACGCGGAACTGCATCGGTGTCTCAGGCGGGGGCGTGCCGGCATTCTAGCCGGCATTTACGGCCTCACCGCGGTCTTATTCGAAGATGTCCTTCAGCCACTGCATCGGCCCCTGCTCCGCGGCGGCGGCACAGGGCGCGTACTCCTGCGGCGCATAGCCGCGGATGAAGGGCAGCATGCGCCCGGTCTGGCAGGCCTCGTCGGCACGCAAGCCGGAGACCGTGTCGACCAGCTGCTCCTCGACATCGCCCGGCGGTATCAGGTCCAGGCCACGCGCCTCGATGTCGTTCATCACCCGCGACCAGATCGGCAGCGCGCCGTTGGCGCCGGACAGGCCGGTCGACTTGTTGTCGTCGCGGCCGACCCAGACCACGGCCACGCGTTCGGCGCCGAAGCCGGCGAACCAGCTGTCGCGGTAGTCGTCGGTGGTGCCGGTCTTGCCGGCGAAGGCGCGATTCCCCGGCAGCACACTGTAGGCAGCGCGCGCCGTGCCGTAGGTCAGCACGCCCTGCAGCGTCCAGTTGAGCAGGTAGACCGGCCCCTCCGGCAGGGTCTGGCGCAGCTTGATCGGGAAACGCGACAGCGGCTGGCCGTCCTTGGTCTGCACCTCGCGGATCGACGACAGCGGCGCCTGGTAGCCGTTGGCGGCCAGCGTGCCGTACATCTGCGCCACTTCCAGCGGCGAGGCATCAACCGCACCGAGGAACATCGAGGGCAGCGCCGGGGCGTCGCCGCTGTAGCCGGCGGCAACCAGGGTGTCGCGCACGGCCTTGGCGCCGACCTGCAGGCCGAGATAGACCGTCGGCAGGTTGTAGGACTGCGCCAGCGCATTCGACAGCGGCTGCGGACCATGCAGTTCGCGGTCGTAGTTCTGCGGCGCCCAGGGCTTGGCACCGGCGGCCTTCACCTCGATCGGCTCGTCCGGCAGCAGCGTGCTGACGCCGAAACGGTCCGGGTGCATCAAACCGGTGAGGTAGACGAAGGGCTTGGCCAGCGAGCCGATCGAGCGCCGCGAATCCAGCGCACGGTTGAAGCCGGCGTAGCGCACCTCGCGCCCGGCCACCAGGGCCAGCACGTCACCACCATCGACGCTGGTGACGACACCCGCCGCCTGCAAGGTATCCGGCTTCAGGCGCCGCCCTTTCTCGATCAGCGGCAGCTGCTCGACGATGCGCCGCTCCAGCGCCTCCTGGGCGCGCGGCTCCAGCGTGGTGAAGATGCGCAGGCCTTCGCTGACCAGGTCGTCGTCGTGGTACTGACCCCTGAGCTGACGCTTGACCAGTTCGACGAAGGCCGGATAGCGCTCGGCACCGCCCTGCGCCCCGGCCACGCCCAGCGGCTGCTTGATGGCTGCCTCGTACTCCGGCTCGGTGATCAGGCCCTCGTCGCGGAACACGCCCAGCACCAGGTTGCGGCGTTCCAGTGCACGCTTGGGGTTGCGCCGCGGGTTGTAGTACGACGGCCCCTTGACGATCCCGGCCAGCAGCGCGACCTCATGCGCCCGCAGCTCGCCCAGCGGTTTCTTGAAGTAGAACTGAGCCCCCAGGCCGAAGCCATGCACGGCGCGGTTGCCGTCCTGGCCCAGATGCACCTCGTTGAGGTAGGCCTCGAGGATTTCCTTCTTGCTGTAGTGCAGTTCCAGCAGCACCGCCATGAAGGCCTCGTTGATCTTGCGCTGCCAGGTCTGCTTGCTGTTGAGGAAGAAGTTCTTGACCAGCTGCTGGGTCAGGGTGCTGCCGCCCTGCACCACATGCCCGGCGCGCATGTTGGCAATGCTGGCGCGCAGGATCGCCTTGGGGCTGACGCCAAGATGGTGGTTGAAGCTGCGGTCCTCGACGGCGATCAGGCCCTTGGGCATCAGATCGGGCACTTCCTCGAGCTTGACCAGGACGCGGTCCTCGCCCTGTTTCGGGTAGATGCTGCCGATCAGCATCGGGTCCAGGCGGACGATGTCGCGCGGGGCGCCGGCCTCGAGGTCATAGACCTCGATGACCGCGCCGTCCTCGGCCCACTTGACCCCCAGCTGCAGGCTCGGCTGGGTCGAATCCCAGAAGCGGAAGGAGCGGGTCTGCAGCTGCAGCTGGCCCTTGCCGTCGGTGTAGGTGCCCGGCCCCTGCAGTTCCGGCACGGCGCGATAGCCCAGGCGGTCCAGTTCGCGTTGCAGGGACGGACGGCCGAGACTGAGGCCCGGATAGAGCTCGGTCGGCGAGGCATAAACCTGGGCCGGCAACTGCCAGCGGGCGCCGGCGAAACGGTCGCGAATCTGCTTGTCCAGACTCAGCAGGTAGACCGAGAACGCGACCAGCGCCGCGCTGCCGGCCAGCAGCAGCGCCGAAAACGCGGCAGTTTTGAAGTTACGGGGAAGCATAGGCGGCGCAGTGTAATGGCCCGCGGGGGCCCAGGCCAAAACGGCCGGCTTCGGCGACTGAATCCCGGCTGAATCTGGCAAAACGGCGCCGCCACCCCTATCCTTCGCGCCCGTGGCCGGTCGTCATGAAAATGACATAAGGGACAATCCGGCCCACACTTCAATGGCTTATCGCTGCAAACGCATCTGGGGAGAAACAACATGTTCGGACGTCTGATGCCCAAAGAAGGGCGTTTCTTCGAGTTCTTCGCCGAACACGCCGAGCAGGTGGTACTGGGAGCGGTCGAACTGAAGGCGCTGATGGCCAACATCGGCGAACTGCAGACCCGCAAGCGCAATATCGAGACCATCGAACATCGTGCGGACAAGATCACGCACGACACCATGCAGCTGTTGCACCAGACCTTCATCACCCCGCTGGACCGCGATGAAATCCACCAGCTGATCACGCGGATGGACGACATCCTCGACCTGATGGAAGACGTCTCGCAGTGCATCTTCCTCTACGACATCGACCACGTCACCGCCGAAGCCGGTCATCTCGCGGCGATCTGCCTGGAAAGCACCGAGCGCGTCCGCGCCGCGGTCAAGCTGCTGCCGGACATGAAGAATGCCCAGGCCATGCTGGCCGAGTGCAAGATTATCGACAAGCTGGAAAGCGATGCGGACCACGTCATGCGCTCGGCGATGGCCAAGCTGTTCCGCGAGGAAGCGGACACGCGCCAGCTGTTCAAGATGAAGGAAATCTACCAGCTGCTGGAATCCGTCACCGATCGCTGCCAGGACGTGGCGAACATCATCGAAGGCATCGTGCTGGAAAACAGCTGAGACCCTCTCGATGAGCATCGAAATCGTCGTAGTCCTGGTGCTGATGGCACTGCTGTTCGACTTCATGAACGGCTTCCACGACGCGGCCAACTCCATCGCCACGGTCGTTTCCACCGGCGTGCTGAAGCCGCATTGGGCGGTGCTGTGGGCCGCCAGCTTCAACTTCATCGCCTACTTCGTGTTTCCGCTGAAGGTCGCGGCCACGATCGGCAAGGGCACGATCGATCCCTCGATCATCGATCACTACGTCATCTTCGGCGCACTGACCGGCGCGATCGCCTGGAACCTGATCACCTGGTGGTACGGCCTGCCGTCCTCATCCTCGCATGCGCTGGTGGGCGGACTGATCGGCGCCGCGGTGGCCAAGGTCGGCACCGGCTCGCTGATCAAGGCCGGCCTGCTCAAGATCATCGCCTTCATCGTCATCGCGCCGATGCTGGGCTTCCTGCTCGGCTCGCTGCTGATGCTGCTGGTGTCCTGGGTCTTCTTCCGCAGCACGCCGCGTCGCGTCGACCGCTGGTTCCGTCGCCTGCAGCTGGTATCGGCCTCGCTCTACAGCCTCGGCCACGGCGGCAACGATGCCCAGAAGACGGCGGGCATCATCTGGATGCTGCTGATCGCCGCCGGCACGATCACCGCCGCGGACCCGATCCCGACCTGGGTGGTGTTCGCCTGCTACGTCACGATCGCGGCGGGCACGATGTTCGGCGGCTGGCGCATCGTCAAGACGATGGGCCAGAAGATCACCAAGCTGAAACCGGTCGGCGGCTTCTGCGCCGAAACCGGCGGTGCGATAACCCTGTTCCTCGCCACGGCGATGGGTGTGCCGGTGTCGACCACCCACACGATCACCGGTGCGATCGTCGGCGTCGGCTCCTCGCGCAAGGTCTCGGCGGTGCGCTGGGGCGTGGCCGGAAACATCGTCTGGGCCTGGGTCCTGACCATCCCCGCCTCCGCCTTCATCTCGGCGGTGGCCTGGTGGCTGGCGCAACACCTGTTCTGAGCAGCAGAGCGGAACGCAAAAGGGGGCGCCACGGCGCCCCCTTTTTTTGTTTCCAGCCCTTCGGCCTGGCCCGCATTTTCTCACAGGGGGATCGAGTGATGGCGCAGGGCGGAGCGTACTGAACGCCGGGCTGGAGGGCGCGCAATAGCCGTAGCTATTGGGCGACCGAAGCCCCAGTTCAGTGCGGTCCGAACCAGCCAGCACCGATTCAGCCGGAGAATCCATCCGACAGGCTGTTCGCACGCCAAGCTGCCGAAACTCCCTATCTCTTCAATCGGGAAGTGGGATTCTCCGGCGACCCTGTGAGAAATGCGGGCTAGCCTTCCTGGAGGCGGCGCTCGGCCTCGTCCAGCGGCAGGTGGCGGATGTCCTTGCCCTTGACGAAGTAGATCACGTACTCGGCGATGTTCTTGGCGTGGTCGCCGATGCGCTCCAGCGCGCGCACGCTCCAGATGATGTCCATCACCCGGCGGATCGTGCGGGGATCTTCCATCATGAAGGTGATGCACTGGCGCAGCAGCGCCTCGTACTCGCGGTCGATCTGCTGGTCCTCGCGGGCCACCGCCAGCGCTGCCTCGGCATCCATGCGGGCGAAGGCATCGAGCGCGTCGTGCACCATCTGCGACACATGGCGCGACATGTGCTGCACTTCGAGCATGCCATCGGAGAAGCGCTCCTGGTGGGCCAGGTCGGAGGCCATGCGCGCGATCTTGTTGGCCTCGTCGCCGATGCGCTCGAGGTCGGTGATGGTCTTGATCACGGCGTAGACCAGGCGCAGGTCGCTGGCGGTCGGCTGGCGCCGCGCCAGGATGCGCGAGCATTCCTCGTCGATGTAGACCTCGAGGTGGTTGACCTTGGCGTCGTTCTGCATGACCAGCTCACCCAACTCACGGTCGGCATCCATCAGCGCCCGCGTTGCTTCGATGATCTGCTGCTCGACCAGGCCGCCCATCGCCAGCACGCGCTGACGGACGTCCTCCAGTTCGGCGTTGAACTGGCTGGAGATGTGGGATTTGTAGCCGGGAGTGTTCATTCGCTCTGATCCTTCAGGTTCTATGATGCAGCCGTTCCGCGCAGCGGGATCAGCCGTACCTTCCGGTGATGTAGTCTTCCGTCTGCTTTTTCGCCGGCTTGGTGAACAGGCGGTCGGTATTGCCGTACTCGATCAGGTCGCCGACGTACATGAAGGCCGTGTAGTCGGAGACACGGGCAGCCTGCTGCATGTTGTGGGTCACGATCACGATGGTGTAGTTGTTCTTCAGCTCGGTGATCAATTCCTCGACCTTCAGCGTCGAGATCGGATCCAGCGCCGAGCAGGGTTCGTCGAGCAGGATCACGTCGGGCTGGATGGCAATGGCACGGGCGATCACCAGGCGCTGCTGCTGGCCGCCGGAGAGACCCAGGGCGGAATCCTCGAGGCGGTTCTTGACCTCATCCCACAGTGCCGCGCCCTTCAGCGCCCACTCCACGGTCTCGTCGAGCACGCGCTTCTTGTTGATGCCCGCCAGGCGCAGGCCGTAGGCGACGTTCTCGTAGATGCTCTTCGGGAACGGGTTCGGCTTCTGGAACACCATGCCGACGCGGCGGCGCAGCATGGCAACGTCGACGTCGCGGTCGAAGATGTTCTTGCCATCGAGGCGGATCTGCCCCTCGGTGCGACAGCCGTCGATCAGGTCGTTCATGCGGTTGAAGCAGCGCAGCAGCGTCGACTTGCCGCAACCCGAGGGCCCGATGAAGGCCGTCACCTTCTTCTGCGGAATCTTCATGCTGACGCCGTTGAGCGCCCGCTTGTCGCCGTAGTAGAGGTTGAGGTTGTCCACCTCGAGCGCGATGGTCTCGTCCTCGAGACGCACGGCCGAGTGTTCGCGGGCGATGGCGTCCATGTCGAGCCCGTAGCTCAGCGAGGTCTTGTCTTGCACACCGGTCATGGCTTTGCTTTCCATTGGGGATATTCGCGCGAGTGGGCCGGAACTCAATGTTCCAGTGCCTTGTAGCGTTCGCGCAACTGGTTGCGGATACGGATGGCCGAAAGGTTCAGCAGCAGGATCACCAGCACCAGCAGGAAGGCGGTGGCGTAGACCAGCGGCCGCGCCGCCTCGACGTTGGGCGACTGGAAGCCGACGTCGTAGATGTGGAAGCCCAGGTGCATGAACTTGCGTTCAAGGTGGATGAACGGCAGGTTGCCGTCCAGCGGCAGGCTCGGCGCCAGCTTGACCACGCCGACCAGCATCAGCGGCGCCACTTCGCCGGCAGCGCGGGCGATGGCCAGGATCAGGCCGGTCATCATCGCCGGCGAGGACATCGGCAGCACCACCTTCCACAGGGTTTCAGCCTTGGTCGCCCCCAGGGCCAGCGAGGCCTCGCGGATCGAGCGCGGAATGCGCGCCAGGCCTTCCTCGGTCGCCACGATCACCACCGGCAGCGTCAGCAGGGCCAGGGTCAGCGAGGCCCACATGATGCCGGGGGTACCGAAGGTCGGCGAAGGCAGGGCCTCGGAATAGAAAGCCTTGTCGAGGTTGGCGCCGACGAAGTAGACGAAGAAGCCGAGGCCGAACATGCCGAACACGATCGACGGCACGCCGGCGAGGTTGTTGACCGCGATGCGGATCGCCTGGGTCATCGGTCCCTGCTTGGCATACTCGCGCAGGTAGACTGCCGCAACGACGCCGAACGGCGTCACGATGACCGACATGATCATCACCATCAGCACGGTGCCGAAGATCGCCGGGAAGATGCCGCCCTCGGTGTTCGCCTCGCGCGGCTCGTCGGTGACGAAGTTCCAGATGCTGCCTAGGAAGAAGCCAGTCTTGGCGAACAGGCCCATGTCATTGGGACGGTAGCCGTGGATCAGCTTCGACAACGGCAGCGTCACTTCCTGCCCGTCGATCGTCTTCATCACCAGGGCATCACGGCCCATGTCGGTATTGAGTTGCTCCAGTTCCTTGCGCAGGATCTCGTACTTGTCGTCCTGCGTCTTGCGCCTGGCCTCCAGCGGCGCGAACTCCGCCGCATTGCGCTCCGGGGTCTTGCCGTCCAGTTCCAGGCGCCGCTGCTGCAGGCGGATGCGCTCGAGCTCGTAGTTGGTCTTGCCGATGCGGCCCCTCTCGATCTCGCGAACCTTGTCGCGCAGGTCGTTGACGCGCTCCTGGCGCTCCTGGTACGCCGTCCAGGCCTGCTCACCGCTGGCAACGATCTGGTCGCCTTCCTTCAGCGCGACCACGAAGCCGTGGAAGTTGCCCCACTCAACGCGCTCCAGCACGGTGGCGTCCTTCGGCTCGGCACGCTCGACCAGCCAGTCCGACAGCACGTAGCGGAAGTCGACGCCGCCGAGGTCGCGGTTGGCGATCTTCAGCAGCATGCGATCGTACAGCGGCTTCTGGTCGGATACCGGCAGGCCCGCACCGATCAGTCGCGCGGCGGTAACTTCCTCGCTGCTGCGGATCTCGGCCAGCAGCCGCTGCGGCTCCTTGCCCGGCTCCTGGTAGACCGTCTGCATCAGATCGGCCGGCCAGAAGTGCGGCAGGCCGCGCGAGGCGGTCAGCAGCAGCAGCGCGACGGTGATGATGAAGGCAACGGAAATCGCCGCGGCGGTCACCCAGACATAGGGCGCGCCCGACTTGACGTAGGCCCCGACGCTCGCGGTATCGCGGGCGACCAGGTCGTGGTTCGAGGCCTGCAGTTCGGATGGCTTGTCCATGGTCTGCTGCTCAGAGATTGCTGTAGCGCTTGCGCAGGCGGTGGCGCACGATTTCCGCCAGCGTGTTGAGCACGAAGGTGAACAGGAACAGCACCAGGCCGGCCAGGAACAACAGGCGGAAGTGGGTACTGCCGACCTCGGACTCCGGCATCTCCACCGCGATGTTGGCGGCGAAGGTACGCATGCCCTGGAACATGCTGAAATCGGTGACCGGCGTGTTGCCGGTGGCCATCAGCACGATCATGGTCTCACCCACCGCGCGGCCCATGCCGATCATGACGGCGGAGAAGATGCCCGGCGAGGCCGTCGGCAACACCACGCCGACCAGCGTCTGCCAGGGCGTGGCACCCAGCGCCAGCGAACCCAGCGACAGCTGCTTGGGCACCGAGAAGATGGCGTCCTCGGCGATCGAGAAGATCACCGGGATCACCGCGATACCCATGGCGATGCCGACCACCAGGGCATTGCGCTGGTCGTAGCCGATCCCCAGTTTCGCGTCCATCCAGGCCTGCATGTTGCCGCCGAAGCCCAGCGCCTCGACCGGCTTGGCCAGGGCGAAGCACAGCCAGACCACGCAGGCGATCACCGGGATCAGCATCGCGGCTTCCCAGCCCGGCGGCACCCGCAGGCGCAGGCCGCGCGGCATGCGCGTCCACAGGTAGCCGAAGATCGGGATCGACAGCGGCAATAACAGCAATGTCAGGAACACACCGGGGAGATTGGTCTCGACGAACGGCGCCAGCCACAGGCCGGCCAGGAAGCCGAGGATCACCGAGGGCAGCGCCGCCAGCACCTCCACCGAGGGCTTCACCACCTGTCGCATCTCCGGCGACATGAAGTTGGCGGTGAAGATCGCCCCCAGCACGGCGATCGGAATGGCGAAGATCATGGCGTAGAAGGCGCCCTTCAGCGTGCCGACCGACAGCGGCGTCATGCTGAACTTGGGCTCGAAGTCGGACGACGCCGACGACGACTGCCACAACCACTTCTCCTCGTCGTAGCTTTCGTACCAGACCTTGCCCCACAGCGCCTTGAACGACACTTCGGGGTGCTCGTTGTGCACGTCGAAGCCGGCCATGCGGCCGTCGTCGCCGAGCACGGCCAGGTACTGGGCGCGCGGGTTGAAGGCGAGGAAGCGCACCGGTCCGTCGAACACCTTGCGCTGCTCGATCAGGCGCTCGGCGGTGGCGTAGAACACCGCGACATTGCCATCGCTGTCGCCGACCGCAAAGCCGCGGCGGCGCAGTTCGGGGCCGATCGCGGTGATCGGCTTGTCGCCCGGCAGGTCGAATTCACGCACGCGCGCCAGGTAGAAGTTTCCTTCCTTGTCGCGGGCGGGGAACCACTGCGACACCATGCCATTGGCCTGGGCCACGACGATGGAAATGCCGCCGGCGAGATAGCGCGCATCCTCGACGCGCGCGCCGACGTCGTAGATGTTGACCAACTGCGGCGTTGCGGCGCCGTCGAGCTTGTAGAAGGCGATGCGCCCGGCCTCCCGGTCCACCACGTAAAGCCAGCTCAGCAGCGGCTCGATCAACAGCAGGTCGGCCTTGATCGGCGGCGTGAAGCTGCCCTCGCCCGCCACCTCGAAGCTGACGTCACCCATCAGCGACTCCTGCTTCTCGTAGGCGCTCAGATGCACGGCACCCGCTGCATCGGCAGCCGCCAGCAGCAGCGTGCCACGATCCTCGCGCAGGGCGAGGTTGCGACCGGCGGCCGGCATGAAGGCCAGCGGCACCTCGCCGTAGGGGTATTCGAGCTGCGGCGTGATCAGGCGCTTGTCGCCGGGATAGGTCACCAGGTACTTGTGACGGAACACCAGTACCGAGCCATCGGCAAGCTGTGTGCCCACCGCACCGGCTTCGCCGGACAGTTCCTGGGCCGCGGCGATCTTCTGTTCGCCGATCGGCAGGCGCAGCTGTTCGCGCGCGCGGCCGTCATGGAGGTCGAAGAAGCTCACCTCGCCGCCATCGCCCAGGCGCATGCCGACCTCGCCCTGCTCTTCCGCGGCGAAATACATCGTGCGACCAATGGCGCCGGGGATGGAGAAGGTCTGACGCTGATTGAATTCCGCGCCCTTGAACAGCGGAAAGACTTCCGACAGCAGGTACACGAAGATCAGCATCAGCGCGACGATGACGCCCAGGCCACCCACCCAGACCACCCACCGCGCCAGGTTGTCCTTCAGGTAACGGGACTGCATGCCGGTGGCGCTGCCGCCGACGATGGACTTGTCGATGTGTGCGGCAACGGCGGGGGCGCGGGGTTCGCTCATGGGATCGGCGTGGCCTGGGTGATGGCGCGGATCCCCGTGGGAGCGGGAATCCTGGACGTTGTGGTCACTTTTCCAAAATGCCGCGGAATTCTAGCAGCCCTTTGGGAAAGTGCCCGGCGCGGGGGAAACCCGCGCCGGGACCTTGAACTTCAGCAACCCGTCTTAGAAGTTGAGCTGGCTGCGCAGCTGCACGACCTTGACGTTCGGATCGACGCCGGTGGTGTTGTCCACCTCGCCATCGACGTACTCGAGCATGAAGCGGACGTTCGGGTTGACGTACCAGTTGGCACCGATGATCCACTGGCTCAGCTCATCCGCCGTGCCGGTTTCGCCTTCCATCACGTCGTAGCGGGCCTTCAGTTCCCAGGCGCCGGCAGCACCGTTCGGCTTCGGCGACTTGAACACGCCCTTCTTGGTGTCGTAGGGCTTGCTCTCGCCGGTCAGCAGGTAGCTGGCCTGGACGTAGTAGGTGTCAACCGACTCGTCGGTCACCGCACCCTTGTAGTCCGCGGTAGCCCACTCGCCCTGGGCGTAGAACGGACCCATCTTGCCGGCCAGTTCCAGGCCGTAGGCGGTGCGGTCTTCGGCCGTGGTGGCGATCGTGGTGGCGCCGGTGAGGCGGCCGAACGGACGGCCGGCAGCGGTGCGGGTGATCGGGGCAGCCGGCGTGCCGGAAACGCCGTGCGGGCGGTCGGTGCTGGCGCTGAGGCCGATGTGGAACACGCTTTCATCGGTCGCCACCGGGGCGAAGGTCACGCGGGCAGCGGCGCCGGCGCCTTCCTGGGCAGGAGCATCCTCGTTGCGCAGGCTGTAGCCGGCGATGCCCCAGGTCCAGTTGTTGGCATTGCCGTCCAGGAACAGGCCCTGGGCGAACTGGTTGCCGTTGTAGAGGCCCGAGGCGGTGGCGAACGGGCGCTCCATGAACACGATTTCGTTGGAGCTGGTCAGCTCTTCCATGCCGCGGTAGGGCTTGGCCTGACCGATGCGGACCATCTGCTCGTAGACCTTGGTGCCGAACCACATTTCGCGGAAGCCGCCGCCGGCGGCGGCGCCGGTGAAGTCGTTCTCGAACTTGTACATCCAGCCATAGGCCTTGCCTTCCATCGACAGGCGGGCACGGCGGAAGTTGGTGGTGCTGGTGGTGGTGCCGGCGATGTCTTCGTCATCGACAGCGATGTAGGTGTCGAAGTGGATGCGGCCGCCGATCTTCATCTCGAAGCGACCGTCGTCGGTCTTGACCACCAGACCGCCCTTGGTCTCGGCCTTGTCGGCGAGCGCCGGCGTGGCGACGGTGCCAATGAATACGGCCAGCGCCGCGTACTTGAGGTTGTTCATGTGATTCTCCCGTTGATTGTGATGTCTTGAATCGGTGAACCCGCCCGGGGCGTCGCCTGGCGCGATACCCCGGCGCGGCGTTGTTTACTTGAGCTTGGCCAGTTCCTTCTCGGCCAGCTTCGCGGGCAGCGCGATGTAGCCGTCCTTCTCGACGGTCGCCTGGCCCTTCCTGGAGAGCACCATCTTGATGAACTCCAGTTCCAGCGGCGCCAGCGGCTTGTTCGGAGCCTTGTTGACGTAGACGTAGAGCACGCGCGCCAGCGGATACTTGCCGGACACCGCGTTCTCTTCGTTGGCTTCCTCGAACTCGCCGCCGTCCTTCTTGGCCAGCGGTACGGCGCGGACACCGGAGGTCTTGTAGCCGATGCCGGAGTAGCCGATCGCGTTCAGGCCGGTGGCCACCGACTGCACCACCGAGGCCGAACCCGGCTGCTCATTGACGTTGTTCTTGAAGTCACCCTTGCACAGCGCCACTTCCTTGAAGTAGCCGTAGGTGCCCGACACCGAGTTGCGGCCGTACAGCTGCACCGGCTTCGCAGCCCAGTCGCCGGTCAGGCCGAGGTCGCCCCAGCGCTTGACGTCCTTGCCGCCGCACTTGCGGGTGGCGGAGAAGATGCCGTCGACCTGCGCGATCGACAGGCCCTTGATCGGGTTGTCCTTGTTGACGAACACGGCGAGGGCGTCGATGGCCACGCCGATGGCGGTCGGCTTGTAGCCGTACTTCTGCTCGAAGGCCTGGATTTCCTGGTCCTTCATCTGGCGCGACATCGGGCCGAAGTTGGCGGTGCCTTCGGTCAGCGCCGGCGGGGCGGTCGAGGAACCTGCACCCTGGATCTGGATGTTGACGCTGGGATAGAGGCGCTTGAAGTCCTCGGCCCACAGGGTCATCAGGTTGTTCAGCGTATCGGAGCCGACGCTGGAGAAGTTGCCGGTGACGCCGGAGGCGGTCTTGTATTCCGGCAGGTTCGCATCCGCCGCAGAAGCGGCAGCCGTCGCCAGGCCTGCGGCGACGCCCAGGGCAGCAAC
>DATILC010000356.1:0-9533 GCA_035476855.1 Solimonas sp.
GGCTCCGGCCCGGCCTACTTCTTCCTGCTGACCGAGGTGCTGCGCGAGGCCGGCGAGAAGCTGGGCCTGGAGCGCGACACCGCCGCCCGCCTGGCCCTGCAGACCTTCGCCGGCTCCGCCGCGATGGCGGCCGGCGCCGGCCGCGACGTGGTCGAGCTGCGCAGCCAGGTCACCTCCAAGGGCGGCACCACCGAGGCCGCGGTGCAATCGCTGGAAACCGCCGGCCTGCGCCGGCTGTTCGACGATGCCCTGGTCGCCGCCGCCCGCCGCAGCGCCGAGCTCGGCGACCTGCTCGACGCCGAAGGCTGAAAACATGAGCCCCTACGCAACCAACGCGGTCTACTACCTGGTGTCGACGCTGTTCGACCTGGCGCTGTGGCTGTTCCTGCTGCGCGTGATCCTGCAGTGGGTGCGGGCGGACTTCTACAACCCGGTGTCGCAGATGATCTGGCGCGCCACGCGCTATCCCACCGACGCCATGCGCCGCTTCATTCCGCAGTGGCGCACCCTCAACGTCGCCGCCCTGCTGGTGGTGTTCGTGCTGGCGCTGATCTACGTGCACACCATCAGCGGCATCCTGCACCTGCGCCTGAGCCGCTGGCCGGCGCTGGGCTTCGCCACGCTCAAGCTGATCACCGCCACCGTCAACCTGTACAGCTTCACGCTGTTCGTGCAGGCCGTGCTGTCCTGGCTCGGCCCCGGCGTCAACAACCCGGCCAGCAACGTGCTGTGGAGCATGAACGAGCCGCTGCTGCGGCCGATGCGCCGCCTGATCCCGTCGGTCTCGGGCCTGGACCTGTCGCCGCTGGTGGTGATCCTGGCATTGCAGGTGATCAGCCGGCTGATCCCGCTGCCGAACGTCTTTTGATGAACGCAGCCGCGTATCCCGCCGACTCGGTCGGCCTCGTCGCTCCCCGCAAGGTCCAGATCCCGCAGCCGCTGGCGCTGGACTGCGGTCGTACGCTGCCGCAGCACGAGCTGATGGTGGAGACCTACGGCACGCTCAACGCGCGGCGCAACAACGCCATCCTGGTCTGCCACGCGCTGTCGGGCGACCACCACGTCGCCGGCTACGCCGAGGGCGCGAGCAAGCCGGGCTGGTGGGACAACTGCATCGGCCCCGGCAAGCCGATCGACACCAACCGCTTCTACGTGGTCGCGCTCAACAACCTCGGCGGCTGCCGCGGTTCGACCGGCCCGAACACCCTCAACCCGGACACCGGCAAGCCCTGGGGCCCGGACTTCCCGCTGGTGACGGTGCGTGACTGGGTGCGCTCGCAGGCGCTGCTGGCCGACGAGCTCGGCATCGCCTGCTGGGCCGCGGTGATCGGCGGCAGCCTCGGCGGCATGCAGGTGATGCAGTGGACCATCGAGTTCCCTGACCGCATCCGCCACGCCTGCGTGATCGCGGCAGCGCCGAAGATCTCGGCGCAGAACATCGCCTTCAACGAGATCGCGCGCCAGGCGATCCTGTCGGATCCGGAATTCCATGGCGGCCATTTCTACGAGCAGGGCGTGGTGCCGGCGCGCGGCCTCAAGCTGGCGCGCATGCTGGGCCACATCACCTACCTCTCCGACGAGGCGATGCGCGCCAAGTTCGGTCGCGAGCTCAAGGCGGCGGCGCCGAGCTACAACTTCGACGTCGAGTTCGAGGTCGAGAGCTACCTGCGCTACCAGGGCCAGTCCTTCGTCGACCGCTTCGACGCCAACACCTACCTGATCATGACCAAGGCGCTGGACTACTTCGATCCGGCGCGCGACTACGGCAACGACCTCGCCGCGACCTTCCGCCGCGCCAAGGCGAAGTTCCTGGTGATCGCCTTCTCCTCCGACTGGCGCTTCTCGCCGAAGCGCTCGCGCGAGATCGTCAAGGCGCTGGTCGACGCCGGCCGCGACGTGTCCTACGCACTGATCGACTCGCAACTGGGCCATGACGATTTCCTGATGCCGCTGCCGCAGTACCACCGCGTGCTGCAGAGCTATCTGGCGCGCGTTGCCGAGGAGCCGGCATGAACCTGCCCCTTGATGCCAACCTGCGCCCCGACCTCGCCCTGATCTGCGACTGGATCAAGCCCGGCTCGCGCATCCTCGACCTTGGTTGCGGCGATGGCGAACTGCTTGCGCACCTGGCCAAGACCCGCGGCGTCACCGGCTATGGCCTGGAGATCGATCCGGACAAGGTCGCGCGCTGCGTCGACAACGGCGTCAACGTGATCCAGGCCGACCTCGACGAGGGCCTCCAGGATTTCGAGAGCCAGTCCTTCGACTACGTGGTGATGACGCAGGCCCTGCAGGCCCTGCAGCGACCGGACCTGGCGATCGAGGAAATCCTGCGTGTCGGCCGCGTCGGCATCGTCACCTTCCCCAACTTCGGGCACTGGCGTGTGCGCCTGGGCATCGCCCGCGGCCACATGCCGATGACCCCGTCGCTGCCGGAACGCTGGTACGACACGCCCAACATCCACCTCTGCTCGGTGGACGATTTCGAGACGCTGTGCGAGGACATCGGCTGGCGCATCCTCGACCGCCGCATGCTGGACCGCTCGCACCGCGAAGGCTGGCGCATCCGCCTCAACCCCGCGCTGTTCGGCGAGGTCGCCCTGTACCTGCTGGAAGACCGCGAGCCCTCAGCGCCGCGCTGAGTCCTCGGCGAGGAGAGCGTCGATACGACGATCCTTGTGCTCCCACAGCTCCGCGATCCAGGCCTGGAAACGCTGGCGGAATTCCAGGTCGTTCTCGTAGTCGCCGGCATAGAGCTCATGCGGAATGGTGAGCTGGCGCACCTCGACGATCACCTTCGGCACCTTGCCGGCGAGCAAGGCCCAGATGCCCTGGGCGCCGCCCGGGTAGACGATGGTGATGTCGAGCAGCGCATTGAGCTGCTCGCCGAAGGCATTCATCGCGAAGGCGAAGCCGCCGGACTTGGGCCGCAGCAGGTGCTTGTACGGCGACTGCTGCTTCTGGTGCTTGGCGGCGGTGAAGCGGGTGCCCTCGAGGAAGTTCAGCACCAGCACCGGCTGCCTGCGGAACTTCTGGCAGGCACGCTTGGTGGTCTCCACGTCCTTGCCGCGCAGCTCCGGGTACTTCGCCAGCTTCTCGCTGCTGTAGCGCTTCATGAACGGGTAATCCAGGCCCCACCAGGCCAGGCCCAGCAACGGCACCCAGATCAGCTCCTGCTTGATGAAGAACTTGAAGAACGGCGCGCGGTGGCCGAAGGTCTTCATCTGCACCACGATATCGTTCCAGCTCTGGTGGTTGGAACAGGCCAGGTACTGGCCGCGCGGGTCGAGTCGCGCCTGCGCGTCGATGCGGATGTCCCACTCGGTCTTCAGCAAGGCTCCGACCATCCAGCTGTTCACCGCCGCCCAGTTCTGCGCCAGCGCCGCCGCCCCGCGCGACACCGCATCGCGCGCCGCCCCCGCCGGGGTCAGCAGCTTGACCAGGACCAGCACGTAAACCGGAATCACCCAGAACACGGTGTTGATGAACAGCAGGCTCAGCATCAGCGCGCCGAGCAGCGGCGCGGGCAGGAATTGCAGCATGGCTCCCCCGTCTTTTTTCTATCGTTTGCCGCGCGCCGCGCCTGCAGAGTCGCGGTCGGCATCGGCTTCCTCCGCCGTGCGCGGATGCGCCGAGCGGTGGATGTGGGTGATCTTCCAGCCGAGGTCGGTGCGCCGCAGCAGCAACGTCTCGGTGTTCTCCAGTTCCAGCTTGTTCGGCTCGCCGAAGTCGCCGGTGATGGCGCTGCGCGTCAGCACCCAGGCGACGTTGCCGTCCTCCCAGGCCTCGCGGGCCAGCACCTCGCGCTTGACCATGCCGGCGAAGGTGGCGTCGTTGGGCAACGAGCCCTCGGCATAGGCATCGCGGCCGCGCTCGACGAAACCCTGCTCGTAGATGATCACGTCGGTGGTCAGCTGCTGCAGCACGGCTGCACGATCGCCGCGGACCAGGGCCGCGTGGAAGGCGTCCACCGTTTCCGTCGGCATCGGCTGCATCACACTGACCACGGGCGCGGGCACGAGTGCAGGTACTGCTGCGACTGCGGGTGCCGCAGCGGGCACCACGGGGGCCGCCGGTGCGGGTGTGGCGGCGGGCTCGGGCGCAGCGGCGGCGGGTGACGCTGGCATGGCCTCCGGCGTCTCGGCGGGCACGGCTTCGTCGGCAGCGAAGGCCGGCAGGCTGAGCGCTGCCAGCAGGGCAAAGCCGAGGTGACGCAGGGACATCAGGAACCCTGCCCGCTGCGGCCGCGCACGCGGCCGTCCTGGTCGATGATCTCGACCTGCGAATAGCCCTGCTTCGGCAGGCTGACCAGCACGCAGGGGCTGGTGATGGCCTGCGTGGTCATGTCTTCCGCGGCCGGCGCGATGAAGGTGCCGTTGAGCACCAGGGTGTCGCCGCGACGCCCGGCCAGGCGGCTGATTGCCAGGCCATAGCCCCCGGTGTTGCGCTCACCCATCTCGACCAGGGCGAACGGCCCCTGCGGCAGGGCGACGCCGAAACTGACGCCATGCTCCTGCTGCCAGGCCTCGACCGCGGCGGTGTCCGCCAGCAGGCTGACGCGGGATTCGGGGCCCGCGGTATTGCACTGGCCGGACCGTGCCGCCTCGCTGACCTCGATCGCGTACTCCTTGCTGAACAGGGTCGGCATGCCGCTACAGCCCGCCAGCAGCAGTGCGGCCGGTGCAATCCATCGATTCATCTGTCTCATTCCTTGCGAATCATTCCACTGCTTCGGCCATCGCCTCGGGCGCCGCGGCGCCTGAGGCCTTGCCGGCCGATTCCGCCTGGGCGCGGGCAATATCTTCCAGCACCAGGCGCGCACCGCGCTCGCCGATCATGGTGCTGGGACCGTTGGTGTTGCCGCCCACCAGCGTCGGCATGATCGAGGCATCGACCACGCGCAGGCCGGTGACACCATGCACCCTCAGCCGCGCATCCACCACCGCCATCGGATCGCTGCCCATCTTGCAGGTTCCCACCGGGTGGTAGAGCGTCTCGGCATGGCCGCGGATCCACTCGCGGATTTCCGCGTCGCTGCGCACCGCCGGACCCGGCTCCATCTCCTCCAGATTGTGCGGTGCAAAAGCAGGCTGGGCAAATATTTCACGGGCCTTTTTCAGGCCGGTCACGAGCTTGTCGAGATCGCGTTCCTGCTCGAAGTGCTTCGGATCGATCGCCGGCGGCGCCAGCGGATCGGCCGAGGCCAGGCGCAGTTCGCCGCGCGACAGCGGCCGCAGGTCGCAGGTCATGAGGGTGTGGCCGTACCAGCGGAACGCCGGCCACAGGTCCAGGCCATGCCTGACGTTGACCAGCGGCGCGAAATGGAACTGCAGGTCCGGCACCGGCTCGGCCGGATGGCTGCGCGCGAAGCCACCGGCCTCGGCAATGTTGCTGGTCAGCGGCCCGCGGCGCCCGAACAGGTATTGCAGCAGCGCCTTGATCGTGCGCAGCAGGGAGCTGGGATGGAACGACATGCCCAGCCGGGTCTTCGCGCGCATCACCACGTAGGCGTCGAGATGATCCTGCAGGTTCTGGCCGACGCCCGGCAGTTCGTGCTGCTGGGCGATGCCGTGCCTGGCCAGTTCCACCGCCGGGCCGATGCCGGACAGCAACAGCAACTGCGGCGAGCCCACCGTGCCGGCACTGAGGATCACCTCGCGCTTGGCCGCGACCTCATGCTCCTTGCCGCCATAGACGTAGCGCACGCCCGCGGCACGGCCGTGGTCGAACACCACGCGCGTGGCCTGGGCATGGGTGATGACGGTCAGGTTCGGGCGCTTCTGCGCCTCGCGCAGGTAGGCGCGGGCATTGCTGCAGCGCTGGCCGTCCTTCTGGTAGACCTTGTAGAAGCCGACCCCTTCCTGCGTGGCGCCGTTGAAATCGTCGTTCGGCGCATGGCCGGCCTGGCGTGCGGCATCGACGAAGACCTGGCTCATCGGATTGGTGTCGCGCAGGCTGGCGACGTTCAGTGGGCCGCCACGCCCGTGGAAGGCCTCCATGCCCGGCAGCAGGCCGCCGGCCTCGTCAGCGCCGGGTTCGTAGTTCTCCAGCGCCTTGAACAGCGGCAACACGTCGCGCCAGGCCCAGCCCTCGTTGCCGAGTTCGGCCCAGCGGTCGTAATCCCAGGCATGGCCGCGGATGCAGACCTGCGCATTGATCGAGGAGCTGCCGCCCAGGGTGCGACCCCGTGGCCAGAACAGCGGACGGTTGCCCATGCGCGGCTGCGGCAGGGTCCAGAACTGCCAGTTGTAGACCTTCGAGCGCAGCAGCGCGAGCACGCCACCCGGCATCGGGATGAAGGGGCTGTCGTCGGGCGGGCCGGCCTCCAGCAGGCAGACCTTGAACTCGCCGCCGGCGGACAGGCGGTTCGCCATCACGCAGCCGGCGGACCCTCCTCCCACAATGACGTAGTCGAACATCGCTAGGGCCTGTTAACGCTATGGCGGTCGCTGCGACGGAGACCGTTTTGGCGCAGGGCAAGGCGCGAGGAGCGCCAATGGCTTACTGGGAAGTGACATTGAGTCACTTCCCAGCTGGGGCCATTGGCTGTACTCGACGTACATGAGCGACGAGTAACGCAGCCATGCGCCAAAACAGTCCCGCCCCTGCGGGGTGCCCCCAGATTTTTGGCCATGCGGCGTTGCTCCTCAGTCATTTGGAACCACCAAACGTCCTTCGTCGCGCCTTGCCTGGCCAAAAATCTGGGGGCATCGCAGCGACCGCCATAGCGTTAACAGGCCCTCGCCCTCCGCCACTGTCGCATCGAATGTTAAGTTAGCACGATGAACAAAGCCGCCCCGGACCGTCGCCTCGAACTCGGCGAGCTGCTGGAAAACCTGGTCGCCGATGGCCTGACCACCCGCGCCGCCGTGCGCGAACTGCAGATCCGCCTGGCCAGCCAGCCGGACCCGCGGCATCCGCTGGCGGTGATCGCCGGCGCCGACTGGGACAACCCGCAGGCGCCCGGCCGCAAGCTCAATCTCGAGACGCTGACGCAGTGGCTGGCGAAGAAGTTCGACCTGCCCTACCTGCGCATCGACCCGCTGACGATCGAAGTCAGCAAGATCACCGCGGTGATTCCCTATGCCTACGCCGCGCGCTCGAAGATCCTGCCGGTCAAGGTCACGCCCACCGAAGTGACCATCGCCACCAGCGAACCGCAGCTGCGCGAATGGGAGCGCGACCTGGTACCGCTGCTGAAGCAGCAGCAGATCAGGCGCGTCGTCGCCAATCCGCTGGACATCGAACGCTACCTGATCGAGTTCTACGCGCTGGCGCGCTCGGTCAAGGCCAGCCAGACCGAGAGCGCGAAGAACCCGGTCAAGTCAGTGCAGAACCTCGAGCAGCTGACCCAGCTGGGGCGTGCCGGCAAGCTCACCGCCGACGACCAGCACGTGGTCGCGATCGTCGACTGGCTGCTGCAGTACGCCTTCGAGCAACGCGCCAGCGACATCCACCTGGAGCCGCGTCGCGAGTCGGCCAATGTGCGCTTCCGCATCGACGGCGTGCTGCACGATGTCTACCAGATGCCGGCCGCGGTCGGCACCGCCGTCACCAGTCGCCTGAAGATCCTGGCGCGCATGGACGTGGCGGAGAAGCGCAAGCCGCAGGATGGCCGCATCAAGACGCGTACGCCCGAGGGCAAGGAAGTGGAACTGCGCGTGTCCTCGCTGCCCACCGCCTTCGGCGAGAAGCTGGTGATGCGCATCTTCGACCCCGACGTACTGGTGAAGGACTTCGCCGAGCTGGGTTTCACCACGCAGGACGCGGCGCGCTGGCGTCAGATGATCGAACAGCCGCACGGCATCGTCCTGGTCACCGGCCCCACCGGCTCCGGCAAGACCACCACGCTGTACTCGACGCTGCGCCAGCTGGCGACCTCGGAGGTCAACGTCTGCACCATCGAGGATCCGATCGAGCTGGTCGAGGCCAGCTTCAACCAGATGCAGGTGCAGCCCTCGATCGACCTGCACTTCGCCAATGGCGTGCGCGCGCTGATGCGCCAGGATCCGGACATCATCATGGTCGGCGAGATCCGCGACCTCGAGACCGCCGAGGTCGCGATCCAGGCGGCGCTGACCGGCCATCTGGTGCTGTCGACGCTGCACACCAACGACGCTCCGAGCGCGATCACGCGCCTGCTCGACCTCGGCGTGCCGGCCTACCTGATCCGCTCGACGCTGCTCGGCGTGGTTGCCCAACGCCTGCTGCGCAAGCTGTGCCGGCATTGCAAGAAGCCGGTGGAGCCCGATGCGGCACAGTGGCGCGAGCTGGTCGGTGGCCAGGCGATCGAGGCACCGCGCAAGGTGCATGAACCGGTCGGCTGCCTGGAGTGCCGCGAGACCGGCTACCTCGGCCGCACCGGCATCTACGAAATCATGAGCATGACGCCAGCGGTGAAGGAACTGATCCGCGAGGAGACCGACCTGACGCCGCTGCGCGAGGCCGCGACCCGCGATGGTATGACACCGCTGCGCGTTGCCGGCAGCCAGAAGGTCTGGACCGGCCTGACCTCGATCGACGAGGTGTTCAAGTCGACGCCGCCGCCGTCGCGGGCAGGCTGAGAACGGCGCCGGGGTCTTGAAAACCCGCAGCCCCGCCCTATCTCTGGAGCATCGGCGCAAGCCACATCGCAACAGAGACCTGGAGGTCGAAACATGAGCATTCTTCGCTATCAACCCTGGGGCCTGAACCCGGAGCTGTACCGTGAATTCAGCAGGCTGCTGGACCGCAGCACGCAGGACGAATCCAGCGGCGCCACCGCCGACTGGGCACCGCCGGTCGACATCGAGGAGTACGCCGACAAGTTCGTGCTGCACGCCGATGTCCCGGGCGTCGATCCGAAGAGCATCGAGGTGACGCTGGAGAAGGGCGTACTGACGCTGACCGGTAACCGCGAGCAGGCGGCCGAGCAGAACGGCGTCGAGCGGCGCCGCGTCGAGCGCGCCAGCGGCCGCTTCCACCGCCGCTTCGCCCTGCCGGACACGGTCGACTCCGATGCTGTCAGCGCCAGCAACCGCAACGGCGTGCTCGAAGTGACGATCCCGAAGCGCCCGCAGGTACAGCCGCGACGCATCCAGGTCACCCACTGAACCTGGGAGTCAATCCGGCCGCAGTGAAAAAACGGGGCGCAGTGGCGCCCCGTTTCCATTAAATTGCCCGTCTATGGAATACAAGGATTACTACAAGGTACTCGGCGTCTCCCGCTCGGCCACGCCCGAGGAGATCAAACGTGCCTACCGCAAGCTGGCGCGCGAGTTCCACCCGGACAAGAACAAGGCCAAGGGCGCCGAGGACAGGTTCAAGGAAGCCAACGAGGCCAACGAGGTCCTCAGCGACGCCGAGAAGCGCAAGGCCTACGACACCCTCGGTGCCAACTGGAAGAACGGCCAGCAGTTCACCCCGCCACCCGGCTGGGAATCGATGTTCGGCGGCCGCCCGGGTCGCGGCGGCCCGCGCGGCGCGCGGCCGGGCCCCGGCCGTGGCGGCCCGGACTTCGGTGTCGGCGGCTTCTCCGATTTCTTCTCGACCAT
>DATILC010000357.1:0-14250 GCA_035476855.1 Solimonas sp.
CTATGGCTACGAGCGCCTGCGCTCGCTCAAGCCCAACATCATCCTGCTGGCGATGTCGGCCTTCGGCGCCACCGGCCCCTATGCCGGCTACTGCGGCTATGGCGGCACCCTGGAGGCGATCAGCGGCCTGCAGTCGCTGACCGCCTACGACGCGCAAAGCCCCTCGTATCGCGTGCGCGAGATGGACGTGATGAACGGCATCATGGGCATCTGCGCCGCGATGACCGCGCTGTGGCAGCGCCAGCGCAATGGCCTGGGCCAGTGCATCGACCTGTCCGAATGCGAGACCACCGCCTGGTTCGCCGGCGAGTTCTTCGCCCAGGTCGCGCGCAACGGCGCGCAGCCGGCGCCGCTGGGCAACCGCCATGCCCGTCATGCACCGCAGGGCTGCTACGCCGCGCAGGGCCAGGACCGCTGGCTGCTGCTGACCGTGCGCAGCGACGCCGAGTGGCAGGCCCTCGCGTCCCTGCTGGGCGGTGCCGCGCTGGATGCGCGCTATGCCGGCGTCGAAGCGCGTCGCCAGCACCATGACGAACTCGATCGCCTGATCGCCGACTGGGCCGGCGCGAGGGAACTCGCCGCCGCCGTCGCCGGGCTGCGTGCCGCAGGGCTGGCCGCCGGCTTCGTCGCCAGCGCCGCCGATCTCGCCGCCGATGCACAGCTGGCCGCACGCGGCTGGTTCGTCGATGCCGGCGGCACGCGCCTGCCCGGCCTGCCGTTCCGGCTCGACGGTTTCACGCCACATATCGCGCGCCGCGGCCCGGAGCTGGGCGCCGACAATATGGAATTCTTCGCCGCTGCCGGTGTCACTGGCAGCGAGCCCAGCCTGCTGCCGGAACATATCGGCACGGCGTACGCTCTGTACTGATGTCCCCCTCGACCGGAGTGCCCCCGATGCCCGCGATCTCCCGCCCCCTGCGCCTGCTCGGCTTCGCCGTGCTGGGCCTGCTCGCCGCCTGCATGGATACCAGCGGCCGCCTGTCTGCCGCCGAGGCCGGTGACGGCACCCAGACCTACGACATCGACCACCAGGGTGTCGAACGCAGCTATCGCCTCTACGTGCCGGCCGGCGCCGGCGCGCAACCGCGGCCGCTGATCGTGGCCCTGCATGGCGGCTTCGGCACCGGCAAGAACATGGAGGAGCTGACCGGCCTCGACATGGTCGGTGGCGGCGCCGGCTACGTCATCGCCTACCCGGATGGCATCGGCCGCTCCTGGAACGCCGGCAGCTGCTGCGGCCCCTCGCTGAAGAAGGGCATCGACGACGTCGGCTTCCTGCGCGCGATGGTCGCCGACATCGGCCGCCGCACGCCGATCGACAGCAAGCGCGTCTACGGCGCCGGCTTCTCCAACGGCGCGATGATGGTGCACCGCGTCGCCTGCGAGGCGCCGGAGCTGTTCGCTGCCATCGCCACCTCGGCCGGCGGCATCATGGTGCAGAACTGCAATGCCAAGCGTCCGGTCGCCGCCCTGCTGATCCAGGGCCGCGCCGACCCGCGCGTGCCCTTCGACGGCGGCCTGTTCGAAGGCAACTACCGCCCGCCGGTGCGCGAGATCTTCAGCCGCATCGCCAACCGCAACCAGTGCGCCGCCAAGGAAGACACCGAGCAGCGCGGCGTCGCCAGCTGCACCACCCGTCGCGGCTGCTCCGGCAACGCCGACGTCACCCTCTGCGGCCTCGAAGGCGTCGGCCACCAGTGGGCCGGCGGCAAGGAACTGCTGCCGCGCCTGCTCGGCAAGGGCACGCGCGACTACAACGCCTCGCAGGAGCTGGTGAAGTTCTTCTCGAAGCACTGAGGCCCGAGCAGGCCGTCCGCGTCGCTGCCGCTGGCGGCGGTGCGGACGGTGGGAAGCACCCGGGGGGACCGCCCGAATTCCCGGAGTTTGCCGATCGCAGCCCAGCCGCTATGATCGATTGCAGGCCTTGGCGTCGAACCTTCCGGGAGTAACGGGCGCACCATGCTTCCAGCCGAAACCGATTTCGCTTCCAAGATCCAGCTGGCCTGGCAGCGAAAGCTCGACATGGCTGAACTGTTCGATTACGCCGCCAGGCTCGAGGCAGGCCGGCAGTACCCGCTTGCGGCGATCCTTTACCAGACCTGGCTGGGCCGCAACCAGACACCGCAGAATCACTGCGCGTACTTCAACCTCGGCGTGACGCTGCTCAATGCCGGCGAAGTGGAAGCGGCGAAGAACGCCTATCTCAATGCGATCGGCCTGGCGCCCGGCTTCATCCAGGCGCATTTCAATCTCGGCCTGGTCTACGAGCGGCTCAACAGCCCCGATGCCGCCATCGCCGAATGGTCCTGGGTGGTCGGCAACACCTCGGTCACGCAGGCCGACCAGCGCTCGTTCCGCTTGATGGCGCTCAACAACCTCGGCCGGCTGCACGAGAACGCAAGAAGGTACTCGGAGGCGATCTCCTGCCTGACCACCAGCCTGACGATCGAGCCGAACCAGCCCGATGCCCTGCACCACCTGGTGTTCCTGCGGGCACGACAGTGCGAGTGGCCGGTCTATGCGCCGATCCCCGGGGTGGAGCCGCAGCTGATGCACGATTCGACCTCCGCCATGGCCATGATCGCGATCTCCGACGATCCCGACGCCCAGCTGGCCGCCGCCCGCCGCTTCGTCGCCAAGAAGATCAATCTCGATGTCCCCCGCCTTTCCGCCGGCAAGGGCTACGGGCACAAGAGGATTCGCGTCGGCTATCTCTCCTCGGACTTCTGCCTGCATCCGGTCGCCATGCTGACGGCCGAGCTGTTCGAGCTGCACGACCGCAAGAAGTTCGAGGTCTTCGGTTATTGCTGGTCGCGTGACGACGGCTCTGCGCTGCGCAGGAGAGTGATCGCCGCGATGGATCACTTCGAGCGCATCAACGACATCGGCGATGAGGCGGCAGCCCGGCTGGTACGGGAGCACGAGATCGACATCCTCGTCGACCTGCAGGGCCAGACGCTCGGTGCGCGACCCAACCTGCTGGCCTACCGGCCTGCCCCGATCCAGATCACCTATCTCGGCTTGCCGGCGACCACGGGGCTGCCGTTCATCGACTACGTGATCGCAGACCGTTTCCTGATCCCGAAGAAGTACGCCCGGTACTACTCGGAAAAACCGCTCTACATGCCGGATGTGTACCAGGTCAGCGACCGCCAGCGAGTCTCCGCGCCGGTGCCGTCGCGGGAAAGCTGCGGACTGCCGCAGGACGCTTTCGTGTTCTGCTGCTTCAACAACAACTACAAGTTCACCGCCGAAGTGTTCCAGGTCTGGATGAACATCCTGCGCAGGACGCCGGGAAGCGTCCTCTGGCTGCTGTCGGACAATTCCGGCGCCGAGGCCAACATGCGCAAGGAAGCGCGGCGGCTCGGCATGGACGAGCGCCGCATCGTCTTCGCCCAGAGGGCCGCGCCGGAGCAGTACCTGGCCCGCTATGGCGTCGCCGACCTGTTCCTGGACTCGTTCCCGTTCAATGCCGGCACCACGGCCAACGACGCGCTGTGGATGGGACTGCCCCTGCTGACCTGCTCCGGCCGCAGCTTCGCGTCGAGGATGGCCGGCGCACTGCTGACTGCTGCAGGACTGGAAGAGCTGATCAGCGACAACTTCCGGGACTACGAGGAGAAGGCCGTCGCGCTGGCCGCCTCACCCGGGAACTACCAGCAGCTCCGCCAGCAAGTCGCGCAGTTGCGGGAAGGCAGTGCGCTGTTCGACACGCCGCTGTTCGTGCGCAACCTCGAAAAGCATTTCAGGCGCCTGGTCGGCGCGCTGGAGGCCTAGCTAGAACCATTCGACCGGCAGGTCGATGCCCACGCTCTTCAGCAGCTCCCATCGCTTCACCTTCAGCTCCTGCGTTGGCGCAGGACGGCGACGATAGGCATAGAGGTAGTCCAGGATGACGACGTTGTTCATCGCCACTTCCTGCGTGCTGCGCCGATTGCCGTGGTTGACGTTGTCGACGTGCTGGATCACGCCGCCCCCGGCGTAGTACTGCGGCATCGCACGCTCACAGACCGAGAGCAGGAACTCCCAGTCCTCCAGCGAGGCCATGTATGGATCCACCCGGCAGCCCTCCAGCAGCGAGCGCCGGTAGGCCAGCGCATGCGGCGGAATGAAGTTCTTCACCCACAGCGAGTTCACGTCCATGTGCCCCAGGGCGACCAGCTGTCGCGACAGCTGCGGCACATCGGGCTGCGAGCGATCCTCGGTCACCACTTCGCAGTCCGTGAACAGGACCGGCGAGCGGCTGGTCTGGATGCACGCGTGCACCGCCGCCAGGTGATGCGGGGCGAAACAATCGTCGTCGTCGAGGAACACCACCCATTCGCCGCGCGCCATGTCGAGGCCGACATTGCGGCTGGTGGCCGGACCGCTGCGGCCGCCACGCTTGATGAAGGAGTCCTCCGGGCGCAGGAACCCGGCGGCGGCCAGGGCGCTGTCGAGACTCCCGGCATCGTCGATGACGATGATCTCGAAGCCCTGGAAGCTCTGCGCGCGCAACGACTGCAGCGAGCGGCGCAGCAGGGTCGGCCGCAGGTGGGTCGGCACGATGACCGAGAAGAAGGGTGCTGCTATCGTCATGTGACTCCTCGCATCTTCCCGGAAGCTGTGCTGACAATGCGCCCAGACCGTACCATGTGGCTCATGAACTTGGCATCTTCAGCTGCCGGAGCTGCGATGAGCAGCTGGCCCACTCACTGCTAGCAGCCTGGTGATCCCGATGGCAAACCTTCCGGACTATTCGCATATCTTCAGGAAATTCCACCTGGGCTGCGGCACGGTCTTCATCCCCGGCTACCTGAACATCGGCTACTGGTCCCACCTCGCTGCGGGCGGCATGTACGCCAATCCCAACAACAGCAAGGACACCTTCCTGCTCAACCACGATCTGGTGCAGGGCATTCCCGCTGCCGACGGCAGCCTGGACGCGATCTATCACTCGCACTTGCTGGAGCACCTGTCGCGGGCCGAGGGTGTCGAGTTCATCGCAGCCTGCTTTCGCGTGCTGCGTCCGGGCGGACTGCTGCGCGTGGTCGTGCCCGACCTCGAGCTGTGGGCGCGCAACTACGTGACCGGCAACCAGTTCTTCTTCGACGAGTACCGTCGCCTGGGCCTGGGCGATGATCGTGCGCTCTATCCGACCAATGGCGCCGTGTTCATGGGCATGCTGCATAACCATGGCCACAAGATGGGCTATGACTTCGAAACCCTGAAGGCGCTGCTGGAAGCGGCGGGATTCACCCGGCTGCGCCGCACGCTGATGCGCGACAGCGACCTGCCGGAGATCGCCCAGATCGAGGGCCAGGCCCTGTTGCACGCCATGGAAAGCCTCTGCCTGGAGTGCTACAAGCCCGGCTGAGCGCTGCCACGCCGGCCCGGAGCGCCGATGCGGCTGGCGATCACGGCCCGGCGGTCAGTTGCCGGGCCGTGTAACCAGCTCTCCCGCCTCAGAGGTCCAGGTACGGAATCTGGTCGGTGGTGAAGGCCTGCAGCTGTGCCGAACTCAGTGCGTACACCTGGTCCGAGGTCAGGGCATCGACCTGCGCGGTGCTCAGGGCGGTGATCTGCGCCGTCAGCAGGGTATTGAGCTGGTCCGAGGTCAGCACGCTGATGTCGTCCGTGCCGATCGCGGCGACCTGCGCCGCGCTCAGGGCCTGCAGCTGCGTCGAACCGAGGCTGTTCAGCTGATCCGAACCCAGCGCGACGATCTGATCCGAGGTCAGTGCCCTCACCTGTGCCGAGGCCAGCGTGTTGAGCTGGTCGGAGCCCAGGGCGGCGATGTCAGCGGTATCGATCGCGACGATCTGCGAGGAGCTGAGCGCCTGCAGCTGGCTCGAGTTCAGGGCCGAGAACTGGTCCGAACCCAGGGCGACGATCTGGTCCGTGGTCAGGGCGCCGACCTGCGCGGAGCCCAGGCCTGCCAGCTGGTCGGAGCCCAGTGCGACGACCTGGTCCGTGGTCAGCGACTTCACCTGGGCGGTGCCCAGCGCAGCCACCTGGCTGCTGGTGAGGGCGGCGACATCGGCGGTCTCAAGGCTCGCGACCTGTGCCGTGCCCAGCGCCCGGATCTGGCTCGAGGTCAGCGCGTTGAGCTGGTCCGAGGTCAGTGCGACCACCTGGTCCGTGCTCAGCGTCTGCACCTGCGCCGAGCTCAGCGCGCGCAGCTGGTCCGAAGCCAGGGCGGCGAGGTCCGCCGTCTCGATGCTGGCGACCTGCGCCGTGCTCAGGGCCACGATCTGCGCCGAGGTCAGCGCGTTGAACTGGTCCGAGCCCAGGGCGACGATCTGGTCGGAGCTCAGTGCCCTCAGCTGCGCAGAGCTCAGGCCAGCCAGCTGGTCAGAGCCCAGGGCGACGATCTGGTCAGAGCCCAGTGCCTTGACCTGGGCGGTGCCCAGCGATGCGACCTGGCTGCTGCTGAGCGTGGCGATGTCCGCCGTCTCGATGCTGGCGACCTGTGCCGTGGTCAGCGCCCGGACCTGCGCGGTGGTCAGCGCGTTGAGCTGGTCGGAGCCCAGGGCGACGATCTGGTCCGAGGTCAGTGTCTTCACCTGCGCCGTGCTCAGTGCACGCAGCTGGTCCGAAGCCAGGGCGGCAAGGTCTGCCGTCTCGATGCTGGCGATCTGGGCAGAGGTCAGCACCTTGAACTGCGCCGTGGTCAGCGCATTGAACTGGTCAGAACCCAGCGCGACGATCTGGTCCGAGCCCAGGGTCTTGACCTGCGATGTGGTCAACGCGCGCAGCTGATCGGAACCCAGGGCGGCGAGGTCCGCCGTTTCGATGCTGGCGAGTTGCGCCGTGCTCAGGGCCTTGACCTGCACCGAGCTCAGCACGTTGAACTGGTCGGAGCCCAGCGCGACGATCTGGTCAGAGCTCAGGGCTTTGACCTGTGCAGAGCTCAGTCCGCTCAGCTGGTCAGAGCCGAGGGCGACGATCTGGTCGGAGCTCAGCCCCAGGACCTGCGCCGTGTTCAGCGCCGCGACCTGGCTGCTGCCGAGGGCGGCAATGTCCGCCGTCTCGATGCTGGCGACCTGTGCCGTGCTGAGCGCCCGGACCTGCGCCGTGGTCAGCGCGTTGATCTGGTCGGAGCCGAGGGCAACGATCTGGTCGGAGGTCAGGGTCTTGATCTGCGTCGTGGTCAGGGCGCGCAGCTGGCCCGAGCTCAGCGCAGCGATATCCGCCGTTTCAATGCTGGCGAGTTGCGTCGCGCTCAGCGCCTTGACCTGCGCCGTGGTCAGCGCGTTGAGCTGGTCCGAACCCAGCGCGATGATCTGGTCCGAGCCCAGGGCCTTGACCTGCGTCGTGGTCAGCGCGCGCAGCTGGTCCGACGTCAGGGCGGCGAGGTCCGCCGTTTCGATGCTGGCGAGCTGCGCCGTGGTCAGTGCTTGCAACTGGGCCGAGGTCAGCGCATTGAACTGGTCGGAACCCAGCGCAATGATCTGGTCCGAGCCCAGGGCCCGGACCTGCGTCGAGCTCAGCGCCCGCAGCTGGTCTGAACCCAGGCCGGCGAGGTCCGCCGTTTCGATACTGGCGAGTTGCGTCGTGGTCAGCGCCCGGACCTGCGTCGAGGCCAGCGCATTGAACTGGTCGGAACCCAGTGCAACGATCTGGTCCGAGCTCAGGGCCCGGACCTGCGCCGAGACCAGTGCGCTGACCTGGGCGGTTCCAAGGCTGGCGATATCCGCCGTTTCAATGCTGCGAATCTGCCCCGTGGTCAGCGCCGTAATCTGGGCGGAGCTCAGTGCATTGAACTGGTCGGAGCCCAGCGCGACGATCTGGTAATCCTTCAGCCCCTTCAGCTGCGTGGCCGTCAGCGTCTGGACCTGCGCTGTCGCCAGGGCACTGATGTCCACCGTTTCGATCGCCGCGATCTGCGCCGTGGTCAGCGCCTGCAGCTGGGTCGAACCCAGGTTGTTGATCTGATCCGACAACAGCGCGACGACCTGGTAGGACTTCAGCGCCTTGACCTGGGTCGCCGACAGGAAATTCAGCTGATCGGACTGCAGGGCCTGGATCTGGTCTGTGCTCAGGCTGGTCACCTGTGCCGAGCTGAGCGCCTGCACCTGTCCGGAGGTCAGGACCACCAGGTCCTGGGTCTCGATTGCGCCCAGCTGGTAGGACGAAAATGCCGCGATCGCCGCGGAACTCAGCGAGACGATATCGTCGGTCTGCAGCGCGACGATCTGGTCGGTTCGCAATGCCTTCGCCTGGGCGGAAGACAGGACCGCGAAGTCATCCGAGGTGAGCGACTGGATCTGGGTCGTCGTCAGCGCGGCAACCTGGATCGGGGACAGGGAAGAAATTATTGAGGTCATTGTCATTGCTCCCTCGGAAAACAGCGTGCCGACTTGCTTCTTCCCGATACCGCGGTTCGTGATGTGCCCGGAACCGGCGTCAAGTTTCCGTCGCCGGGCACGCAATACAGCGCTTCGATATCGCTATCGGCATGCCCGGAGCGAACTTTAGGGGGCTCCGGATAGATCATTCGTACTGGTCCTGAACCAGACTCCGGGCACGTCGTGCAATCGGGTCAGTGTCCAGCCTGAGATAATGCTCCGGCCAACCGGCCTGTCCCTGCTGAGCTGCCGCCCCCATGCGAATCCTCGTCTGCACGATTGCCGTCCTGATCCTCGCCGGTGCAGGCGTCATCACGTACCAGCAGCAGCGCGTACGGGAAGCACAGGCGACGCTGGCCACGCTGCAGCCCGGCCCGATCGACACCGGCTTCGCGCAGTCGATGAGCCTGCACCACTACCAGGCGATCGGCATGGCCCAGCTGATGCTGGATGGCCGGCCCACCGGGCTCGGTGCCCTGGCGCGCGCGATCTCCACCGCACAGCTGGTCGAGCTTGGCGAGATGCGCGGCTGGCTGCGCCTGTGGAACAAGCCCGTGATGACCGCCAAACCCGTCATGGACTGGATGCTGCTGGGCAGCGTGCCGCCCGATGCGGAATTGTCGAGCTACCTGCTCGACTGCCGGCGTTCGCCGACCGGCATGACTGGCCTGGCGACGGATGCGGAGATGAATCGCCTGCGGACGCTGGAGGGCCGCGACCGCGACCGGCATTTCCTGACGCTGATGCTGGCGCATCACCAGGGTGGCGTGCCGATGGCGCGCTTCGCGATGGAGCAGGCGCAGCTGCCCACAGTGCGGGAACTGGCCGGGCGCGTGGTGCTGGACCAGTCGCGGGAGATCGTCCACATCCAGCAGATGCTGGGCGTGCTGGCCTCCATGGGTCAATGAACCGCGGCGGCCGATACAATCTGAAAATCTCGGGGGAGAACACATGACTGCAAGACATCATCTGGCCACGGGCCTGCTGGCCCTGCTGACGGCCGGACTCGCCGCCTGCGGCAACAGCAGCGGCACCGGCGTGACCACGCCGCCGCCGGTGGGCGGTGCGACGCCCAAGGCCGTTTGCGGCCCCGGCTCTCGGCCGGAAACCGGCATGCAGGGGCGCGTCAGCCCCGAGGACCACGACAGCGGCCGCGCCGCCGCAGGCTTCGTCTGCAATACCGAACTGGTCGGCAGCTACATCGTGCCCAATGCCATCGGCACCGTCGGCGGCTTCAAGGTGGAGCGCTACGTCGACAAGGCCGGCCACGACTGCGCCTACTACGACAGCACGCTGCTGTTTCCCACCAACATCCTCGACGCCAACGTCGGCGTGAACGTGCTCGACATGAGCGATCCGACCCAGCCGGTGCTCACTGCACGCCTGGTGACACCGGCGATGCTGTCGCCGCACGAATCGCTGGTGGTGTCGCAGGAGGCCGGCGTGCTGGCGGCGGTGATGGGCAACCCGCTGTTCTATCCGGGCATCGTCGACGTCTACGACATCTCCGCCGACTGCCGCAATCCGCAGCTGCGCGCCTCCGCGCCGGTGGGCTTCCTCGGCCACGAGAGCGGCATCTCACCCGACGGCAAGACCTTCTTCTCCGCCACGCCCGGCGCACCCACGCTCACTGCGGTGGACATCTCCAACCCGGCGCTGCCGACGCCAATCTGGACCGGCAGCTACAGCTCGCACGGCCTGTCGATCAGCAACGACGGCAACCGCGCCTACCTCGCCTACGGCCAGAACAGCGGCGTGCTGATCCTCGACATCTCCGAGATCCAGGCGCGCAAGCCCAATCCGCAGGTGCGCGAGATCAGCCGCCTGACCTGGGACAACCAGACCATTCCGCAGAACGCCATCCCGTTCACGCGCAACGGCAAGCCCTACCTGCTGGAGATCGACGAGTACTCGCTGGACACGCCCGGCTCCCAGGGCGTCGGCCTGCACGGGCGTTTCGTCGGCGCCGGCCGCATCATCGACATCAGCGATGAAACCAGGCCGGCGGTGATCTCGAACCTGCGGCTGGAAGTGCACGAGCCGGACAACCGAGATGCCATCGCCGACGACGCCGGCGCGCGCAACCCGACCGGCGGCTACGCCGGCCACTACTGCAACATCCCGTCGCGGGTGAACCCGGACATCGTCGCCTGCAGCATGATCCTGTCGGGCCTGCGCATCTTCGACATCCGCGATCCGCGCAAGCCGCGCGAGGTGGCCTACTTCAACGCCCCCGTGTATCCGCGCGTCATCACGCTGCCGGCGCCCGCCAGCAACTGGGCGATGTCGAGCCCTTCGTTCGTGCCGGAGCGCAAGGAGATCTGGTACACGGATGGCTACAGCGGCTTCTACGTGGTGCGGGTGACCAACGGCGCCTGGTGAGGCGCAGGGCTGCCGGGGCGACCGCGGCGGCGCCTCAGTAGCCCAGCTGCTTCGCCAGCCGCAGTACCTGCGGATCGAAGCCGCCGCCGTCCGCACGCCAGGGCAGCGGACCCTCGAGTTGCGGCGCCGACGCGTCGGACAGCTCCGCCGGCCAGTCCATCAGCACATCGGCTTCGAGCCCGCCGGGCGCCGCATCCGGCCCCGGGCCGGCGAAGCTCCAGCGCGAGCCATCGAGCGACACATCGGCATCGACGCCCAGCGACGCGCACAACGCCGACAGGCTGGCGGCCGCATCACCGCCGTCGAGGGATTCCATGCTGAAGCGCAGCAGCGGCTGCTGCTGCGACAGGCGTTCGAGGTTGAGCTGGGCGCGCAACCACGGCGCCTGCGGCTCGACCTGCGGCGGGTCCTGGGCGTAGTCGCGGTAGTCCACCGGCACGAACAGTCGCTCGACGAACCAGGCCACCATCAGCCGGCCCTGGGTCAGCGGATGCCGCAGCACCTGCACCACTGCCGCCTGCGGTGCCAGCGCGATCAGGCGTTCCAGTTCCGGCAAGCGTATCGCCGCCTCGCCTTCCGGGATCACCAGGCGCCGCGGCGCCGCCAGCCGCGCCAGTTCCTGCAACAGCGCGGCAGTGGACAGCGCAGCGCGCTGCTGCAGCCAGTCGCGCGCCGCAGCAACGCCGCGGTCGGTCTGTCCGCCGCAGGCCAGTTCGGCGACCGTGCGCAGCAGGCCGTCGCCGTGGTCGGCCTGGCTGTGGAAGAAGACATCGAGCAGGCCGGCGACGTCGTCGGCCAGGCCCAGGTGCAGCTGCGGCGTGGCATAGAGCTGCGGGTGGCTGCCGAGCAGGCCCGCCAGCCAGCAAGTGCCGGAGAACGGCGCGCCGAGCAGCCAGACCGGAGGAGCGGTGTCAGCCATTGCGGGCCGCCTCGCGTGCGCCGGTCTTGCCGATCCAGATCTCGCAACCGCCACGCGGGTTGTCGACGTAGTCCCAGCGACCGCCACGCTCGACCGCGATGCGCGGGCCGAAGGGATTGGCGGTGCCGACCACCAGGCCATGCGGCGTCGAGGCCAGGGTGCGGATGCCCCAGTTGAACTTGTTGCCGAAACCGTTGCGCGTCACCGGCTCCCAGTGCACGCCGTCATGGGTGCGCCACAGCTCGCAGCCGCCGTTCTCGGTCAGGCGCTCCACGCCCCATCGCCGCACCACCGAGTGGACGTCGGCCGGCCAGGCATGCAGCGGCAGATAGGGCAGCAGCATGGCCCAGGACATGGTGCTGGCGTAGAGCCAGCCCTCATGCACTTCCATGCGCCAGATGTAGCCGTTGAAGATGTTGTCGAAGCCCGGCGAGTAACCCGACAGCGGCACCTTGAGGCCCTGCTCGGTGACCCGCGACTCGCCCATGATCAGGTCCCAGGAATCGTCCGGCCAGACGCGCAGGATCTCGGCCGCCGCGGGGCCGATCTTGTAGGCGCGGTGATAGCCGCCGTTGACGATGGCGCAGCCGACGTACATCGCGCCCTTGAACGCGCACATCGCGCCGGGGCCTTCGTTGTGCGTGCCGCGGCCGGCGCCGTTCTTGAACACCGGCTTCCATTCGTAGGGCAGATCGCCGCCCGGCGTCTTCCACAGCTCGCCGCCGGTGATCGGGTTCATCACGCCGGCGTAGAGGTGATCGTTGAACACGCCCATCTCGAAGATGGTGACGTTGTTGGGATTGCCGAAGCCCTCGGCATGCGCCGGCTGCCAGCGGCCGTGCTGCAGGTCGCCGTTGGCGTAGATGATGGCCTCGGAGCCTATGTCCTGGTCGAAGCCCTTGGCGGTGCCCGAGGCTGTCGGGCTCATGTGCACGCGGCCCTTGAACGGCTGGAAGGTGCGGCAGGCGCGCACCGCCGGCGCCCAGGGCGGACGCGGGATCGGGATGAAGGTCTTGCCGTCCTCGCTGCGCAGCACGTCGGGCGAATGCGCCAGATGCGGCGACCAGCTGGAGACGTAGAGGCAGGGCGCGCTGTCGTTGACGTCCTGGTAGACGTTCATGCAGCGGTAGCCGATGTAGCTCGGCACGTCGGCGCGACCGTTGACGCCGGTCACCAGCGGCGAGCGGAACGCCAGCCGCCACTGCGCCGTTTCCGGCGTGTACTCCCAGATCTCGGCGCGACGGTCGATGTCGTAAAGACCATCCGGCGTCTCGATCGGCCAGGGCTTGAGGTTCGGCACCGGGTTGCCGAATTTCAGGCCGGCGAAGGCCGCGCGCGTGGTGCCGACATACACCCGCCCCTGGAACGCCGCCATGCTGTGCGCATAGTGGTTCCAGCCGTCGCCGAAACCGCTGGGCGCGGTCAGGCGGAAGTCGGCCTCGCTGGGCGCGGGCGGGATCGCGAGGGTCACGGAATCCAGGACCAGACTTCGACCAACAGGAAGCGGGCGATGGCGCGGGTGAACACCACCAGCAGCGAGTGGCGGTCGCCGGCGACCTTGGCATTGCCGGTGACGCCGGGGATCAGGCGGTTCTGCGGGTCTTCCAGGGTGACGCGCACGCGCACCACCTTGCCGTAGTCGCCGTCCTCGGCCGCGGGGGCAACGCCCAGCACCTTGCCGTCGAAGGAGGTGCCGGGGAAGGCCCAGCTCCTGGCATGCACGGCATTGTCGAGGCGCACCTCGCCGATGGCGTTCTCGGGGATGCGCACCTCGGCGACGCGCTGGCCGGCGTTCTCGATCACCGCCAGCTGGTCGCCGCGGTTGAGGAAGCTGCCGCGCGAGAAACGCAGCGAGCCGGAGACGACGCGGCCGGCGATCGGCGCGGTGATCTGGGTATAGGCCAGCTTTTCCTTCTGGTAGCTGAGCTCGGCCTGGGCCTTGCGCAGCTGTGCCTCGATCGCGGTCAGGCGCTCACCCACGGCCGGGCTGCGCACCAGGTCGAGACGACGGCGTGCCTCTTCCAGTGCCTTGCCATCGACCTCGGCCTGGCCCTGTGCGCGGTCATGGTCCTGCGCCGTCACCGACTTGGTCTTGAAGGCATTGGCGAGGCGCCTGGCCTGCGCGGCGGAAGCGGAGGAGCGGCTCTGCGCGGTTTCCACCGCGCTCTCGGCGACCTGCACTTCCTCGGCCTTGCCACCCTTCTTGGCCAGCGCCAGGTCGGCATTGAGCTGTGCCAGCTGCGCCTCGGCAGCGGCAACCAGCGCGCGCTGCTCGTAGTCGGAGATACGGGCGATCACCTGCCCGGCTTCGACCAGATCGCCTTCCTGCACCAGCACCTCGCGCACGTCGCCGGCGGTCAGCGCGCGCACGTCGGCGCGGTCGGACGGCAGCACGACGAAGTCGCCGCTGGCGTGGTAGCGGTAGAACGGCAGCAACAGCACGACGGCGGCAATGGCCAGCGCGATCCAGGTCTTGCGCGAGAAGCCGGCCCAGAACTGCCACCACGGCCGACCCGGCACGCCGAGCTCGGTATTGGCGCTGCCGCCGCGCGAATTGCGATATGACTGACTCACAAGAACCCCCATGAACGCGACCACGATAAGAAAACCGACACCGCC
>DATILC010000358.1:0-7382 GCA_035476855.1 Solimonas sp.
CAATGTCCTGCACGAATCTATGCGCATCGGCGGCCGCAGAGGCTACACGAGCGCGCTGCCGACCTCGAACAGGCGTTCGACCTCGTCGACCTGGCGCCGATCCGCGATGAACAGGATCACGTGATCGTCGGCCTTGATCTGCGTGTCGTGGTGGGCCATGAGCACCTCGTCGCCGCGCACGATCGCGCTGATCGTCGCGCCGCGCGGTAACTCGATCTCGTCGATCAGCCGGCCGACGACACGCGACTCGCGCGGCTCGCCGTGCGCAACGGCTTCGATGGCCTCGGCCGCGCCGCGGCGCAGCGAATGCACCTTCACGACGTCGCCGCGGCGCACGTGCGCAAGCAACGTGCCGAGCGTGATCTGCTGCGGCGAGATCGCGATGTCGATCGAGCTGCCTTCCACCAGGTCGACGTAGGCGACGCGGTTGATCAGGCACAGCGCCTTGCGCGCGCCCAGGCGCTTGGCCAGCATCGCCGAGAGGATGTTGGCCTCGTCGTCGTTGGTGACCGCGCAGAACACGTCGATGTCCTCGATGTTCTCCTCGCGCAGCAGCGCCTCGTTGGCGGCGTCGCCGCAGAGCACGATGGCGTGGTTGAGCTGCGCCGACAGCGCCCGCGACCGCTCGCGCGAGCGCTCGACGATCTTGACCTGGATCTTGTCCTCCAGCGCGCGCGCCAGGCGCATGCCGATGTTGCCGCCGCCGGCCAGCATGATGCGCTTGACCGGTTTGTCCTGGCGGCGCAGCTCCGCGATGATCTTCGGGATGTGGTCGCGGGCGGCGACGAAGAATACTTCGTCGTCGGCCTCGATGATGGTGTCGCCCTCGGGAGTGATCGGGCGGCCGCGGCGGTAGATCGCGGCGACGCGCGCCTCGACGCCGGGCAGGTGGCTGGGCAGTTCCTTGAGCTGGCGCGAAACCAGCGGGCCGCCGAAGTGCGCCTTGACGCCGACCAGCCGCACCCTGCCGTCGGCAAAGTCCACCACCTGCAGCGCGCCCGGGTACTCGATCAGGCGGCGTATGTAGTCGGTGACCAGCTGCTCCGGCGAGATGTGCATGTCCACCGGCAGCGCGCCGGGGCCGAACAGCTTGGGTTCCTTCAGGTACTCGGCGGCGCGCACGCGCGCGATCTTGGTCGGCGTCTGGAACAGGGTGTAGGCGATCTGGCAGGCGAGCATGTTGGTCTCGTCGCTGTCGGTGACCGCGATCAGCATGTCGGCATCGTCGGTGCCGGCGCGGCGCAGCACATCCGGATGCGCGGCATTGCCCTCGACCGTGCGGATGTCCAGGCGTTCCTGCAGGTCGGCCAGCGAGGCCACGTTCTGGTCGACGACGGTGATGTCGTTCTGTTCGTTGGCGAGATTCTCGGCCAATGTCGTGCCGACCTGTCCCGCACCAAGGATGATGATTTTCACGGAGAGACTGTAACCGCCTTGCCGTTTCGAGGGGGCGCACGTTAACCCCCCTGCTGCACTGCCGCAAGAAGCCGCCCGCTGAACGGTGGCTCGAGGGCCGGTTAGCGCCATGTCGATCGCCATGGCGCTAACCGGCCCTGTCCGGGTGTGTATTTACTAGCCGGTCAGTTCGGCCGGCAGCCTAGACTCCGTTGTTATAGAAATGTTTTCTGCCCCCAAAAGACGGTGGCAAGCGGCAGCGGACCGGGGGCCACGGCACCCCGGGAGGGATATTCGAGGGGGCGGCCACCGGTCACGCCCCCCTTGCGGGAGGAGCGGCGGATGCGGGTGAAGGGAGCGGCCTTGCTGTTGCTGGCGCTGGCGGGATGCCATGACAGCGCCCGGGTCGAGGGGACCGGCAGTGGCAACGCGGCGCGTACGGCCTGCACGGCCGACGCGTACTGCGTCGGCGCCGCCAAGTCGGTCGTCACGCCGAGCCAGGCGCAGATCGACGGCATCGAGGAATCGCGATTGTTCGTCGGTTCCAAGGTCCAGCAGTTCAACCTCGGCGGCTTCGGCATCAACCCCCTGCAGAACCTGCCCAGCCCCTTCTCCACGCTGAGCAGCTCGCTGACCACGCCGGCCGGCGCGCCGGTGCATCACAGCCAGCGCCATGGCGAGGACGAACACACCTACGTCCGCCTGCTGGTGGTCGAGCAGGGCGAGACCCGCGTCGCCTTCGTCACCCTGGACGCGATCGGCGCCGGCAACCTGATCCAGGACGGCGTCCGCGCCGCCGTGGTCGAGGCCAGCTGCGCACTGGAGTGGTGCATCCCCGCCGACAACATCATCTTCGGCCAGACCCACAGCCATGCCGGCGCCGACCTGCAGGGCCTCTGGGGCGGGGTGCCGCAGGACTGGATCGAGAACGTGCTCTACACCGGCACCGCGCAGGCGACGCGCGAGGCCATCGCCAGCCGTGCCCGCGCCGATGCCAGCCTGGCGCAGGGCCAGACCTCCGACTTCAACAACTACCGCCGCCCGCGCGTCGACGCGGACGACGACGCCGATCCGGCGATCGGCCTGCTGCGCTTCGCCGACAGCGGCAACGGCCGCATGATCGGCCAGATCCTGCAGTACGCCGCGCACCCGACCAGCATCGGCGACGACGTCGACCCGCGCGTGCCGCATGGCGACTACATCTACGGCGCGATGCGCGAGCTGGAGCGCGCCGGCGGCGTCGGCCTGTACTACAACGGCCCGATCGCCGATGCCTCGCCCTCCGGCGGCGAATGCGGGTTCGCCGAGCCCGACGACTTCGAGCGCGTGCGCTGCCGCGGCCGTGACCTTGCGGCCTTCGCCTCGCGCCTGCCGTCGCGGCCGCTGGCGCCGGCGCTGGCGGCGCGCCATCGCAACACCATCATCCCGGTGACCAACCCGGCCTTCGTCGCGGTGTCGCCGCTGGGTTCCTTCAACCGCTACTACGACTTCACGCCGCGCCAGGTCAGCGCGATCCCGGGCCTGCATGACATCCTCGGCACGGTCACCACCGAGCTGGGCCAGGCGACGCTGACCGCGGAGACGCTGGTGTCGCGCATCAGCCTCGGCGGTGCCGGCGGCCTCGAGATCGCCACGATCCCCGGCGAGACCACCAACACCTACGGCCAGTTCATCCGCAGCGTCGCCGAATACGCCAACCCCGGCGCCGGCGTGATGCTGTTCGGGCTGACCCAGAACAGCTTCGGCTACATCCTGCCGGAGGAAGAGTTCAGCTACGTCGACGCTTCCGGCAACGCCGGCTTCCTGGTGCCGTTCACCGGCTACGAGGAATTCGTGTCGATGGGCCCGCTGACCGCGCCGCTGCTGCGGATCGAGGCCTACATCCCGCTGTTCGACGCGCCGGCGGAGGAGTTCCTGCCGATCTACCTGCGCGCCTGCAGCGAGCCGGGCAGCAGCGACTGCCTGATCACCGACCTCGCGCTGAACCTCGAATACGTGCAGAACGAGATCGCGCAGAACTGCGTCGACGCCGGCGGCCCCGAGGCGCTCTGCGGCCTGCTCGACCCGGTGCTGCCGGTGACCAGCCTCTGCGGCCTGCTCGGTCTCAGCGCCGAAGTCTGCGGCGTGCTGGCCGACGGGGAGGGCGTCTGATGCGCTTCCCGTCAATAGCGATGCTGCGTCTGGTCTTCCCTCTCCCATCGGGAGAGGGATCGAGGGTGAGGGGCGCCGATGGGAATGAGCAGCGCCGCCTGATGCGAGCGCGCCCCTCATCTCGGCAACTGCTCCATGCGTTGCCCTACCTCGGGGATCCATCCCCTCGCCCGGCCCTTCTCCTTTACCCCGCGCATGCGGGGCGAAGGGGAGAAGGGAGCAAGAAGCTTGGCCTTGTTGCGCTCACCGCCGCCGCCCTGCTGCTCGCCGCCTGCGGCAGCCGCAGCGATCCGGTCAGCGGCGACGGCCGCGGCGGCACGACCAATCCGCCGGGCAGCACGGCCAAGGTCAAGGTCGGTGTCGGCGTCGTCGACATGACGCCGGACATCGGCTACTGCGCCGGGCAGTACTGCGACTACGCCACCGACACGCTGGGCGGCATCATCAACGGCGACTTCGACCCGTTCCTGACGCACAAGCTCAAGCACGCCAGCTACGGCGTCCAGTCGCGCCTGACCGCTCGCGCGATCGTGATCGAAGGTGCCAACGGCAAGCGCGTCGCGCTGCTCAAGACCGACAACTACCTGGCGCAGGACATGCTGCTGCGCCGTGTCGGCCAGCTGCTCGCCGGCGGCGATTCCGGCATCGGCTACGAGCAGATCCTGTATCACGTCACGCACAACCACAGCTCGGCCTACTCCTCGACGCTGGCGGCCGGCCTGTTCGTGTTCCAGGACGTGTTCGACGCGCGCTTCTTCGAGAACCAAGCGCGGCAGATGGCTTCGGCGATCGAAACCGCGGCGGCGAATCTCAAGCCGGCGCGCATGGGCGCGACCCAGATCCAGCACCGCGTCTACAAGGGCAACATTGTGCGTCTCGCCGTTGCCAACGACGGCACGCCGGCCGGCTACCCCCTGGAATACAACGACCACGGCCTGGTGGTGCTGCGCTTCGACGATCTCAGCAACCCGGCGCAGCCGAAGCCGCTGGCGCTGTGGGTCAACTGGGGCGAGCACCCGGAAAGTCTCGATCCGCATGACCTGCACAGCGCCGACTTCCTCGGACCGCTGGAGCGCTACATCGAACGCGACATCGGAGCACCGCTGGTCTACAGCCAGGGCGACGTCGGCAGCGCCGAGAACAGCGGCGATCGCGAGGAACTGCTCGACGACCGCGCGCAGATTTGCGGCCGCTGGGTCGGCGACCAGGACACCCCGGAGAGCGATACCTGCCCCGAGGGGCAGGGCACGATCCGCGACTGGAACCACCGCGGCTACGTGCAGACCGAGCGCAACGTGCGCTTCCTCGCCGACGACATCATCAAGGCCTGGAACCAGATCGGCGCCGGCACGGCCGTGGTGCCGCTGAGCAGCGACTTCGAGGTCGACTGGCTCAATGCCTGGGTGCCCGGTCCGCTGTCGCATCCCTATCCCAGCGTGTCGAACTGCAACACCGCGGAAACCGTGATCGGCGAAGCGGGCGTGCCGGTTGTCGGCCTGCCGGACTGCACGCGCATCCAGGTGCCCGGTGCCGATGCCCTGCTGGGCGGCAGCGCGCAGCTCTATGCGCTGCTGAAGGCCGAGAACATCCCGGTGCCGGATCACTACGACGCGCCCTCGATCGGCGTGGTCGAGGAGAACCTGCGCCTCCGCCTGCAGACCTTCCGCCTCGGCGACATCCTGCTGGCGTCCTGCGCCTGCGAGGCGCAGTCGGACCTGATCCTCAACCTCGAGTCGCGCCTCAACCGCACGCGCGGCGACATCTACGACGGCTTCGACTGGGCCTGCCTGCTGCCGGAGTTCAAGGACGATCCGGCCTACACCGCGGCCTGCGCGGTCCAGAAGCAGTACTACGATCCGGCCGACCCGGAAAACGCCACCGCCGTGCCCGGCGAGAACTTCGATCCCGCGGCGATCGCGCATGTGCGCGCGCAGGTGCACAACGACGCGCGCGGCTGGGACCTGCCGGAGAACGCGCTGGCCGCCAACAGCGAGAACAGCGACATCACCCAGCTCTGGGGCAACTTCACCAAGGAAGAAATCCAGGACCTCAACGCGCCCGGCTACAAGCTCGCCGTCGGCATCGGCCACGCCGGCGACTACAACGGCTACACCGTCAGCTACCGCGAGTACATGAGCCGCGACAGCTACCGCAAGGCGCTGACCAGCTACGGCGCGCATACCGCCGACTACATGGCGACGCGCCTGGTGCGGATGGCGGCGAGCATGCAGGGCGGCGCGGCGCTGAGCGGCGAGCTGCTCGATCCGCTCGCCGCGATCGACGAAGTGCGGCAGCAGGTCGTCGCGACCACGGTCGGCGCCCTCAGCGGCGCGGCCTTCGACGCCTGGGACGCCGGCCTGCCGAACGATGCCGGCACGCCGGAGCCGCTGCAGCAGCCCGCGGCGATCACGCGCTTCCAGGCCGCGCACTTCCAGTGGCGCGGCGGCTCCACCGCGGTCGACCAGCCGCTGGTGCGCATCGAGCGCGAGTCCGCGCCGGGCCTGTGGCTGCCGCATGCCGACCAGACCGGCGAAGTGCCGCTGCGCGTGGAATTTCCCGACGGCCTGCCCGGCGTGCTGCGGACCTGGACCGGCATGCAGGAATGGCTCTGGACCGCGAGCTACGAGGCCTACACCGCCTTCCCGGCGCGCCTCGGCAGCACTGCACCGGGCAACTACCGTTTCTGCGTCGAGGGCGAATCGCGGCAGGCCAATGCCACCGTGCCCTACGCCTTCTGCTCCGAGCCCTACACGATCGCGCCCTGGGATCGCATCGCGATCTCCGCGCCGCAGCTCAGTGGCGGCGAAGTCCGCTTCGACGTCGCCGACATCGTCTATCCGCGCAGCTACGAGGGCAGTCCCTTCCCGTTCGTCGCCGACAACGAGGAAGCACGCATCTGCGACCAGTGTTCGTTCCGCCCCTGGGCGCGGCACGGTCGTTTCGTGAAGGCAGAACTGGAAGTCACGCGCGCCGGCGGCGGGCGTGAAGTACTGGCGGCATCCTGCGATGCGCAGGGCAAGGCTTGTCGGGTCGGCGTCACGCTGGCCGACGGCGACCTTGCGCGCATTCGCGCTTACGACCAGGACGGCAACACCGGGACGCGCAACGCGCGTTGAGGGGGCAGGCCTGTGAGGTGTCGGGGGGCATCTCACAGGCTCTGTTTTAGGGGTAGCTGATGACAGCGACAACGGTTTCTCCCTGCGACAGCGGGATGCCGGCCCGTGCAACGCCACGCGTTTTGCGGGATCGGCCTTTTATTCAAGGATGGCGGCCGCTGACAGCGGCCCTGTTGCTGCTGCTCGGGGCCTGCGGCCGCAGCGGCGCCCCGACGGCCGCAGGCCCCGGCGCAGCCAATGATCCACCGCGGGCGGAGGGGGATCTGGCCACGTACGTCGATCCCTTCATCGGCAGCTTTCCGCCAGGCTTCGTCAATCCGGGGCCGTTCGCGCCCTTCGGCATGGTGCAGCCGGGGCCGGACACGGAAGGGCCGCTGAACTACGGCGGCTACTCGGTGCAGAACCTGCTGGTCAGCGGCTTCTCGCAAATCCACATGTCGGCCGGCGCGCCCAAGGGCGGCCAGTTTCCGCTGCTGCCGTTCACGGGAGAACTGACGCCGGGCGATCTGTCGCAGCTGGGCTGGCCCAACCCGGTGCCGGCCTATGCCTCGCCGCTGGATCCGCTGGATCACCGCGCCGAAGTCGGCTACTACCGCGTCGGCCTGCTGCGCTACGGCGTCACCGCCGAGATCACCGCCGCAGAACGCGTCGCGCTGCACCGCTACGCCTACAGCAGTGGCGCGCCGCGCCTGCTGCTCGATGTCTCGCGCGACCTCGGCG
>DATILC010000359.1:0-10693 GCA_035476855.1 Solimonas sp.
CTCTGAACTGGAAACCTCTCCATACTTGGCGCCTCGCCGGCTGGGCGCTGGGGCTGACGCCGGCGGCCTGGCTGGGCTGGTGCATCCTCAAGGCCAGGCTGGGGCCCAACCCGGTCGAGTTCCTCGAGCACGAGACCGGCCTGTGGGCGCTGCGCATCTTGCTGGCAACGCTGGCGATGACGCCGCTGCGCCGCCTGACGGGCCGCAGCGAGCCGATCCAGATTCGTCGCCTGCTGGGGCTGTGGGCGTATTTCTGGATCACCACGCACTTCAGCATCTACCTGACCTTCGACCTCGAATGGTCGGCGGCGCAGCTGGCCAAGGACCTGGTCAAGCGCACTTACATCACCCTTGGGTTTTCAGCCTGGCTGCTGCTGCTGCCGCTGGCACTGACCTCGACGCGCGGCTGGCAGCGCCGCCTGAAGCGGCGCTGGCTGCTGCTGCACCGGCTGGTCTACCCGGCCGCGATCCTCGGCTGCCTGCACTTCCTGTGGCTGGTGAAGTCGGACATCCGCGAGCCGGCGCTGTACCTGGGCATCCTGGGGTTGTTGTTCGCGCTGCGCCTGCGGAACCCCCGCGGAAAAGCATTTGCCACGGAATGACACGGACAGACACGGAAAGCAGCTGCTTTCTTTAGTCCGTGTTTATCCGTGTCATTCCGTGGCTAAAAAATGCCGTTGCTCTACTGGCTCAGCCGATACTTCCGGATCGCATCCGCCTCGATCTCCGCCGGCTTGAACGGCAGCGGGTGCCAGCGCTTGGCCGAGTACTCGCGGGTGTAGTCGGAGAAGTGCGGGCTGGCCGGGTCGGTGGACTGCGAGTAGGTGACGAAGCCATGCGCCTTCACGCCCTGCGTGCCCCAGGTCACGGTCTGGATGTAGCTGTTGCCGTAGTCGATGCCATAGCCCTCGGGCGTGATCGCGCCGGTGCGGACGATGGTGAAGGCGCCCTCGTGGCCCTCACCGCCGAACACCGGGATGCCCGCGTCGATGAAGCGTGGATGCTGGATCTCGCCCAGCGCCGCGTCCGGCGCGAAGCCGGCGTCGGCCACCGCCTGCACCGCGTCGGCCAGGCCCTGCTGCACGGTCGGCAGCGCAATGTTGAGGCCGCGCGGCGTGTTGACCGGGTCGTCGGCGGAGAACGGCGTGGTCCAGATCAGCGGGTTGCTCGGGCCCACCGGCAGCGGCAGCAGGCGGCCACCGATGCGGCGCCAGAACTCGCGCCAGACGTGGGCGCCGCGCGAATCGAGGTTGGCCTTCAGGTCCCAGTCGGCCAGCGCGGCGCAGGCGGCGGAGACATTGACCGGGCCGGCGCTGCCGGCCAGCGTGCCGAAGGGGCACAACGTGTCGACCACCGTGTCGCGCTCCATCTGCGCGGACAGGATCTGGCTGGACAGCGTCACCTCCTGCAGGGTCGGGATGTCGAAGCGGTTGCCCGGGCGGCCGTCGGAGCCGTCGAGGCGCTTCTGGATCTGCTGGATGCACAGCCGCGTGCGCAGCGTGCGGGCGCTGCCCTCGGCGCCGATGATCGAGTTGTAGCCCTCGATCGGCTGTTCCGGGTGGGTCAGCCAGTAGCTGTCGTTGCAGTTGTGCACCCAGTCGTCGCGCTGCATCGACGGCAGGTTGCCGGGGCCGAAGATGCCGGGGCGCGGGGCGTCGGCATCCGAGCCCCATTCGCAGGCGGAGCGCGAGCCGTCGAGCAGGGGCAGGCCGGGCGCGAGCTGCTGGATCACCTGGTGCAGCGGCAGGGCCTGGCAGGTGGTGATCTGCTCGTCGGTGACATGCGGCACGACACTGAGGTCGCCGTAGTAGGCCTTGCCGCCGGGGCCGCTGGCGACGGTGTTGATCCAGGGGATGCCCAGCACCTCGCCGTGCAGGCGGATGAACTCGTCCAGCGAGCCGGCCTGGTTCCAGCGCGCAAACTGGTTGATCAGCGCGTCGTTCTCGGCGTTGGCGTCGCGGAAGGCATAGGCCTTCAGGTTGGTCCAGCCGAGGATCGGCACGCCGGAGGCCTGCAGCACCAGGATCGGGCCGTAGTGCGAGCGGTACAGCCTGCGGCTTTCCTCGGAGGTCGAGCCGTCGGATTCCTTGATGCGGACCGTGACGGTCTGCGAGCTCATGTCGCGGAAGGCACCGTCGTAGAGGTACTGCGTCGGGTTGGCCGGGTTGAGCGTCAGCTCGTAGAAGGTGAAGCGGTAGGCGGTGGAGACCGTGTGGCTCCAGGCCAGCTTGTCGTTGAAGCCGATCAGGATCGCCGGCACGCCGTAGAGCGAGGCGCCCATGATGTCGAGCTTGCCCGGGATCGTGGCATGCGCCAGGTACAGGCGCTCGGTGCCGGTCCAGGGGAAGTGCGGGTTGCCGAACACCATCGAGCTGCCGTCGGTGGTGGCGTCCTTGCCCAGCGCGTACATGTTGCTGCCGAAGGGGCTGTCCACGTCGAAGAAGCGGAACGGACCGGGATCGGCACGCAGCGCCGCGGCCTGCGCCTCGGGCGTCGGCGCGGCCGCCGGCAGGGCCAGCGGCGGCGGCTGGGCGCCGGCGACCTCCTTGATCCAGACCGAGCCGGAGGCGATCAGTGCCAGGCGGTAGAAGCGCCGGTACATGTCGTTTTCCTCGATCTCGAACAGCCAGTCGGCGCTGCGGCAGGCGGCATGGCGGCCGGCATGGCCACCGCGCCTGAGCTCGCGAACGTAGCGGTTGTAGCCGGCGACGAAGCCACGGGTGACGTTGCGGTAATCCGCCAGGGTCTTGTCGCGCGCCGGGGCGATGGCGGCGTCGGTGGCGGTGCTCTTCCAGTAGAAGTCGCTGGTGACGTTGTCGGCGGTGACGCCGTTGGGGACGATGGTGTAGCTGCCGTCGCGGCCGAAATAGCGGGCGCGTTCGCCGCGGACGGTGACGAAATCCTGCTGCATCACGCAGAGGTTGTCCTCGGCGAAGGCATAGCCGTAGCCGTAGCCGAGGCCACCGAAGTCATTGGCCTTGATGTGCGGGATGCCCAGCGAGGTGCGGGTGATGTCGGCCGAGTACGGGCCGGAACTGCTGCCGCCGGCGGGGGTGCTGGAACGGCCGCAGCCGCCCAGCAGTACGAGCGCGGCCGCCAGGCCGCCGATCCACAGCTTGCGCATTGCTTCTCCTCCGGGAGATTCGCGGGTGATGACACACCCGTCATGTTTATTCCCGGAGTTTAACCGCAGCGCCGTATAATCCGCGCCCCAACGAGGTCCTGTTTCATGTCCATCCGTCCTTCCGGCCGTGCCCCGGACCAGCTGCGTCCCGTCTCGATCCAGCGCCAGTTCACCCGCCACGCCGAGGGCTCGGTGCTGGTCAGCTTCGGCGAAACCCGCGTGCTCTGCACCGCCAGCGTCGAGGAGCGCGGCCCGGCCTGGAAGAAGGACGGCGGCTGGGTTACGGCGGAGTACGGCATGCTGCCGCGTGCGACCCACACCCGCGGCCGTCGCGAGGCGGCTCAGGGCAAGCAGTCCGGCCGCACCCAGGAGATCCAGCGCCTGATCGGCCGCTCGCTGCGCGCGGTGGTCGACCTCGATGCGCTGACCGGCTACACCATCACCCTGGACTGCGACGTGCTGCAGGCCGACGGCGGCACCCGCACGGCGGCAATCACCGGCAGCTATGTCGCAATGGTCGACGCGGTGCGCGCGATGCTGGCGAAGAAGCAGATCAAGAAGGACCCGCTGCACGGCCAGATCGCCGCGATCAGCGTCGGCATCCACCGCGGCCAGCCGGTGCTGGACCTCGACTACGCCGAGGACTCCGCCTGCGAGTGCGACATGAATGTGGTGATGAACGAGGCCGGCCAGTTCATCGAGGTGCAGGGCACGGCCGAGGGCCACGCCTTCCGCCGCGACGAGCTCGACGCCCTGCTCGACCTGGCCAGCGGCGGCATCCGCCAGCTGATCGAGGCGCAGCGCGAGGCGCTCAAGGCTTAGGGCGATGCCGACCGAAGTCGTCCTCGCCAGCCGCAATGCCAAGAAGCTGAAGGAGATGCAGGCGGTGCTCGCGCCGCTGGGCTGGGAGTTGCGGCTGGTCTCCGAGTACAGCGACGAGGAGCCCGAGGAAACCGCGCCGACCTTCATCGAGAACGCCCTGATCAAGGCGCGCCACGCCTCGAAGGTCGCCGGCCTGCCGGCGATCGCCGATGACTCCGGCCTGGAAGTTGCCGCCCTCGGCGGCATGCCGGGCGTGCGCTCGGCACGCTATGCCGGCCTCAAGGCCGGCGACCGCGCCAACAACCGCAAGCTGCTCGACGCGATGAAGGACCTGGCCGACCAGGACCGCGGCGCCAATTTCATCAGCGTGATGGTGTTCCTCCGCCACGCCGAGGACCCGGTGCCGCTGATCGCCCAGGGCGCCTGGCATGGCCGCATCCTGCATGAGCCGCGCGGCGAGCAGGGCTTCGGCTACGACCCGCTGTTCTTCGTGCCCTTGCATGACTGCAGCGCCGCCGAGCTCGAGCCGGCGCTGAAGAACCGCATCTCGCATCGCGCCCAGGCCGGGGCCGAGCTGCTTGAAATGCTGCAGTCCTGAGCACCATGAACCGCGGCGCCGCCGTCCCTGGCGCAACTTCCGATCCTGATCCAGCCCCGGCCCCGGCCCCGGCCCCGGCCCGGACATCATTGTCCGGGCGATCGCCGGGCGTGACTGCCATTCAAGGCAGTCACGCTACCCCGGCGATCCCGCTTTCGCTGTACCTGCACTTCCCCTGGTGCGTGCAGAAGTGCCCGTACTGCGACTTCAACTCGCACACGCTGCGCGGCGTGGCGCCGGAAGACGCCTACGTCGACGCCCTGGTCCGTGATCTCGACTTCGAACTGCAGCAGCCGGAGTCGCGGCCGCTGCTGTCGATCTTCATGGGCGGCGGCACCCCCAGCCTGTTCTCCGACCGCAGCATCGGCCGCGTGCTGGAGGCGGTGGCAAAACGCCTGGCCTTCGCCCCGGACATCGAGATCACCCTGGAGGCCAATCCAGGCACCGCCGATGCCGCGCACTTCCGCGGCTACCGTGCCGCCGGGGTCAACCGCCTGTCGATCGGCGTGCAGAGCCTCGACGCAGCGCAGCTGAAGAAGCTGGGCCGCATCCATGACCCGGGGCAGGCAGTGGACGCATTGCGGCTGGCGCGCGAGGCCGGCTTCGACAACGTCAACCTCGACCTGATGTTCGCGCTGTCGCAGCAGACGCCCGAGGCGGCCATGGCCGACCTCGACGGGGTCATCGCGCTGCAGCCCGAGCACCTGTCCTGGTACCAGCTGACGCTGGAGCCCAACACCGAGTTCGCCGCCCGTCCGCCGCCGCTGCCGGACGACGACGCCGTCGCCCAGATCTACGACGAGGGCCAGCAGCGCCTGGCCACCGCCGGCTACGCCCAGTACGAGGTCTCGGCCTATGCCCGCCCCGGCCGGCAGGCGCGCCACAACCTCAACTACTGGGAATTCGGCGACTACCTCGGCATCGGTGCCGGCGCCCACGGCAAGCGCAGCCATGGCGGCCGCATCGAGCGCCGCGCGCGGCACAAGCATCCGAAACGCTACCAGGAGGCCGCCGGCAGCGAGGCTGCCCTGCAGGAGGCGCGGGTGCTGGGGGCGGAGGAGCTGCCGATCGAGTTCATGCTCAATGCCCTGCGCCTCAACCGCGGGGTCGACACCGCGGTCTGGACCAAGCGCACCGGCCTGCCGCGCTCGGCCCTGGCCGGGCCGCGCGACGAGGCCCTGCGCCTGGGCCTGCTGGAGCCCGACCCGGAACGCCTGCAGCCGACGGCGCTGGGGCATCGCCATCTGAACCGGTTGCTGGGGTTGTTCCTGCAGTAGGCTGTGCCCATGCTCGAAGAAGCCACTGTTACCTGCCCCTGCTGCTGGGAAGAGATCGTGCTCGAACTGGACCTCAGCGGCGGTTCGGCGGTCTATACCGAGGATTGCGCGGTTTGCTGCCGACCGATGACGGTGCGCCTCACGGTGGGCGAAGAAGGCCAATTCGAGGTAGAGGTCGAGTCGGAAGAGGGCTGAGTCCCGACGCAGGAATGCCGTCCATGGCGAGACCTCGTCTCCCGATCTAACCCCGGCCCGGCCATCCATGGCCGGGCGTTCGGCGGGGCGAATGTCCACTGGACATTCGCCTGATCCGCCTCACCCGTACTGCTGGGAGGAGATCGTGCTGGAACTGGACCTCTCCGCCGGCTCGGCGACCTATACGGAGGACTGTTCCGTCTGCTGCCAGCCGATCCTGGTGCGCCTGCAAGTCGATGAGGGCACGGGTGAATTCAAGGTCGAGGTGGAGGCGGAGAATGGCTGACGGGCTTGCGGCCGGGCCTCGGCTTCATTACACTTCGCGCCCTTTTTAGTTTCGCCGGAACCCGTGTCATGAAAGAAGGTATCCACCCCGAGTATCGCCCGGTCGCGTTCCGCGATTCGTCCATCGGCCAGAACTTCATCATCCGTTCGACCGTGCAGACCAAGGACAAGATCACCATCGACGGCCAGGAATATCCCCTGGTGAACCTGGATACCTCCAGCGCCTCGCACCCGTTCTACACGGGCAAGCAGAAGGTCGTGGACACCGGCGGTCGCGTCGGCAAGTTCAACGCCCGCTACCGCAAGGCGTAAGCAGCGCAACAGGCTTCAAACAAGGCCGCCCTCGGGCGGCCTTGCTGTTTGCGAGCGGCGACGCTCGGCGTCGCCCTCGTTCCCTCCCGCGTATCCAGGCAGAAGGCACTGCGCGCATGAACGACCAGCTGAAACAGTCCGCCCTGGACTATCACGAGTTTCCGCGCCCCGGAAAGCTCGGCATTGCCATTACCAAGCCCTTCGATACGCCCGCGCAGCTGTCGCTGGCGTACACGCCCGGCGTCGCCGAGCCGGTGCGGGCGATCCAGGCCGACCCCGAAGCCGCCTACCGCTATACCGCCAAGGGCAACCTCGTAGCGGTGATCTCCAATGGTACCGCCGTGCTGGGCCTGGGCGACTGCGGCGCCCTGGCCGGCAAGCCGGTGATGGAAGGCAAGGCGGTATTGTTCAAGAAGTTCGCCGATATCGACGTCTTCGACATCGAGGTCGACGCGAAGGAGCCGAAGGACTTCATCGACACGGTGGCGCGCATCGCCACCACCTTCGGCGGCATCAACCTGGAAGACATCGCCGCGCCCAGCTGCTTCGAGATCGAGGAAAAGCTGATCGAGCGCTGCGACATCCCGGTGTTCCATGACGACCAGCACGGCACCGCGATCGTGCTCTGCGCCGGCCTGCTCAACGCGCTGGAACTGGTCGGCAAGAAGATCGGGGAGGCTCGCATCGTCTGCCTCGGCGCCGGCGCCGCCGGCATCGCCTCGATGCGCCTGGCGGTGGACCTCGGGGCGAAGCGCGAGAACATGCTGCTGGTCGACCGCAAGGGCGTGATCCATCGCGATCGCGACGACTTTTCGTCCCTGAACAAGGAAAAGCTGGAGTTCGCCTCGGCCGCCTCGGCCGAGCGCCGTTCGCTGGCGGGCGCACTGGCCGGCGCCGACGTCTTCATCGGCGTGTCCGGCCCGGGGCTGATGCGGCCGGAATGGCTGATGCTGATGGCCGAGCAACCGATCATCTTCGCCCTGTCCAACCCGGACCCGGAGATCCGGCCGGAGGACGCGCTGAATGTGCGCCATGACCTGATCATGGCCACCGGCCGCAGCGACTACCCGAACCAGGTCAACAACGTCCTGTGCTTCCCCTTCCTGTTCCGCGGGGCGCTGGACGTGCGGGCGCGCTACATCAACGCGGCGATGAAAACCGCGGCGGTCCGGGCCATTGCGGAGCTGGCACGCGAGCCGGTGCCGCAGGAAGTGCTGGCGGCCTATGGCCAAAAATCGCTATCCTTCGGCCCTGAATACATCATCCCCAAGCCGCTCGACCCCCGCCTGCGCGAACGTGTCGCGTCCGCGGTGGCCCGCGCAGCGGTAAGCAGCGGCGCTGCCCGCCTGCCCTATCCGGCGCATTATCCGGCCTGAGGACGACGTGACGACGGGAGCGCGGCGCGGACCGGCATGGTTCTCGCTTGCGGGATGTGCCACGGATTTGCCTTAAGAAGATTGCGGAGCAAGCAATGAGCGACGTCAGCTACAGTCTGGTCAACAACGCCACCGGCGAGAAAACCGATCTCCCGGCCATCAGTGGCACCCTCGGCCCAGTCGGCCTCGATGTCGGCAAGGTCTACGACAAGCTCGACGTCTTCACCTACGACCCGGGCTTCACCTCGACCTGTTCGACCAAGTCGGCGATCACCTACATCGACGGCGACAAGGGCATCCTGCTGTACCGCGGCTACCCGGTGGCGCAGCTGGCCGAGCACTGCAACTTCATCGAAGTGGCCTACCTGATCCTCAACGGCGAGCTGCCGAACAAGGATGAGCTGGCGAAGTTCGACATGAACATTCGCAAGCACACGATGATCAACGAGAACCTCAAGGGGTTCTTCGGCGGCTTCAACTACGACGCCCACCCGATGGCGATGCTGACCGGCATCGTCGGCTCGCTGTCGGCGTTCTACCACGACACCACCAACAACAAGGACGCGCGCCACCGCGAGATCTTTGCGCATCGCATGATCGCGAAGATCCCGACGATCGCCGCCGCGGCCTACAAGAAGTATTACGGCCAGCCGTTCGTCTACCCGCAGAACCACCTCGACTACTGCAGCAACCTGCTGCACATGATGTTCGCGGTGCCGGCCGAGCCCTACCACGTCGACCCGATCGCGGCGAAGGCGCTGGACGTGCTGTTCATCCTGCACGCCGACCACGAGCAGAACGCCTCGACCTCGACCGTGCGCATGGCCGGTTCGACGGGCACCAACCCCTATGCCGCGATCGCCTCGGGCATCGCTGCGCTGTGGGGCCCGGCACACGGCGGCGCCAACGAGGCGGTGCTGAAGATGCTGGAGGAGATCGGCGACGTGAAGAACGTGCCGGCCTTCATGGCCAAGGTGAAGGACAAGCAGTCCGGCGTGCGCCTGATGGGCTTCGGCCACCGCGTCTACAAGAACTTCGACCCGCGCGCGACGATCATCCGCGAGCATTGCCACAAGGTGCTCAAGCACCTCGGCAAGGAAGGCGATCCGCAGCTCGAGCTGGCGATGAAGCTGGAAGAGATCGCGCTGTCCGATGAGTACTTCAAGGCGCGTTCGCTGTACCCGAACGTCGACTTCTACTCGGGCATCATCTACAAGGCGCTCGGCATCCCGGTGAACATGTTCACGCCGATGTTCGCGATCGCCCGCACCGTCGGCTGGGTGGCGCACTGGATCGAGATGGTTGCCGACCCGGGCATGCGCATCGCACGTCCGCGCCAGGTCTACACCGGCGCCAGCGACCGTAATGTCACGCCGATCGGCCAGCGCTGAATCAGTTGCGGTAGATGAAAAAGCCCTCCTTCCGGAGGGCTTTTTCGTTGGCACGACGCGCAGTCAGTGGTTCTCGGCGGCGAGCAGGGCCTCGACCTGCCCGATGTCCAGGCGCCGGTAGGGCTGGCCGTCGACCGGATTGATCGGCACCCGGCGCATTTCGTCCTGGCTGAACATCGCCAGATCGATGCCGTAGCCCTCGACCTCGAAGCTGGCCAGGGCGATGCGCTGCTCGCCACCGCCGGAATAGCGATAGCGGCGCTCGCCCTCGTCGAAGTCGATGCGCCGGTCCAGCAGGTAGATGTCCAGCGCCTCCGGCTTGTCGGCGAAGGCGTGCAGCTGGATGTGGTTGGCCTCGGTGACGGCGCCGCTGACCGCGCCGCCGACCAGGCGCGGCTGGAAATCGGCCAGCTGGCGCATCACCCGCAGGGCGATGCGGCGCATGCCCTGCAGATGCTGCCGGTAGGCCTCGCCGCCGAACAGGCGCTGGTACTCGATCACCGCCTGCTGCACCTGGGCGTTGTCGGGCAGCGCGGAACGGGGCGGCAGCCCGAGCCGCTCGGCGGCCTTCTGCTTGGCCAGCCGGTAGTCGGTCACCTGTTCCTCGCAGATGATGCGCGCCGCTTCCTGCACGATGCTGTACTGCACGGCGAACCCCGACTGAACAACCGCTAGAACAACTCTTCCACCCCGCCGACCTTGCCGCCCTCTTCCTCGTCCGCCCCGGCCGGCACCGCCGGCGGCGGCACGCGATCCTGCGGCACGACCTCGAACACGCCCTCGCCGTCACCGGCCAGGGCGCCGCTGCGGTCGATGCGCACGCTGACCAGCCCGGCGGGGCGCGGCAGGGTTTCCTGCGGCACGTCCTTCAGGGCCACGCGCATGAAGTCTATCCACATCGGCAGCGCGGCACGCCCGCCGACCTCGCCCTTGCCCAGCGGCGCCGGCTGGTCGAAGCCGACCCAGGCGGTGGCAACCAGGCCCTTCTGGAAGCCGTTGAACCAGGCGTCGGTTTCGTCGTTGGTGGTGCCGGTCTTGCCGGCCAGGTCATCGCGCCCCAGTTCCCTGACCTTGGCTGCGGTGCCGCGCACGGCGACGTCGCGCAGGATGTCGGTGATCATCCAGGTGGTCAGCGGATCGATGCTGCGCGGCGCGGCGTTTTCCGGCAGGTCCGGCGGCGGCGCATCGAACTCGTTGGCGGAAGGGTCGTCGCTGTTTTCCGGCAGCGGCGGCAGCACCTCGCATTCGGGGCAGGCGATCTTCGGCAGGGTCTTGTACAGCACCTGGCCGGCAGTGTCCTGGATGCTGTCGAT
>DATILC010000360.1:0-3391 GCA_035476855.1 Solimonas sp.
CCGCAGACCACCAGCAGCTGCCAGGCGGTGAGATAGTTCACCGGGATCGCCGCCGCCTGCTCGTGTGACAGCGAGGCGGGCTTTTCGAACAGCTGGCGCTCGGGCACCAGCACCGTGTCGGCATAGCCGCCGAAGCGGGTCAGGCCGAACACTTCCCTGCCCATCCAGGAGCCGTCGACGCCGGCACCGACCTCGTCGACCACACCGGAGACCTCGTAGCCAACCACGCAGGGCTTGGGCGGCGCATCCGGATAAAGGCCGCGGCGTGCGAGGATGTCGGCAAAGTTGACGCCGCTGGCCTTGACCCGCACGCGCAGCTCACCGGGCTGCGGTGCGGGATCAGGCAGCTCCTGCAACTGCAGTTTTTCCGGACCGCCGTTGCCGATGATGCTGAGCTGTCTCATGCCTGCCCCCGTTAGTCGTTGTGACGCTACAGTAGCGAAAGCGCAGAGTAGCGGAACAGCAAGACCGCCAATGCGGTCCCCATCATGCGGCCTGCGCCGTGGCGCCGTTCAATGTTCGATAATTTAAAACAATCCTGGCAGACCCTGCGTCACGCTCCCGCCGGCGAGCGCTTCCAGCAATACCATGCGCGCAGCCGCGAGGGTCGCGGCCACGGGCTGATGCGGCTGTTCAAGCTGCTACTGGGAGTGGCCCTGGTGCTGGTCGGACTGGTGATGATGCCGGCCCCCGGCCCGGGCATGGTCGTGGTCGTGGTCGGCGCCTGCGTGATGGCGGGCCAGTCGCGGCGCACGGCGCGCTGGCTCGACGGCTCCGAACTGCGCGTCCGCGCCTTGCTGCGGCGGTGGCGCCGATGAGCCTGGTGATCGACCCGGAACTGTCCCTGCCGCTGGCGGAGATCGAACTGAGCGCGATCCGCTCGCAGGGCGCCGGCGGCCAGCACGTCAACAAAACCTCCAGCGCCGTGCAACTGCGCTTCGATATCGCCGTGTCTTCGCTGCCAGAGGACTGCAAGCAGCGCCTGCTGGCGCGCACGCGCACGACCAAGGACGGCCTGATCGTGATCAAGGCGCAGGAGCACCGCAGCCAGGAACTGAACCGCCAGGCCGCGCTGGAACGGCTTGGCGACATCATCCGCGCGGCGCGGCGCGCGCCAGTGCCGCGCAAGGCCACCCGGCCCAGCCGCAGGGCCAAGGCACGGCGCACCGACCAGAAGACCCAGCGTGGCCGGCTCAAGTCGCTGCGGCGGCGCACAGACGATTAACCCCATTGTGGTGACGGCACCGTTTACAGCAGCAGGACTCCAAGGAACCCTGCCATGCTCAAGACCCTGCTGCTCTCCCTCATCGCCCTGCTGCCGCTGGCCGCCGGCGCCCATGACCGCGTCACCGGCCGCATGGCCGAGGTGCAGGTCTACGACCGCAGCGATGGCCGCTACCTGCCGATGTACAAGCACCGCGGTCGCCACTACGTCGCCGGCGAACCGGGACACGAGTACGAGATTCGCGTCAGCAGCCGGCGCGATGGTCGCCTGCTGGCGGTGACCAGCGTCGACGGCGTCAATGTCCTCAGCGGCCAGACCGCCTCGACCGGACAGGGCGGCTATGTGCTGTCGCCCTGGAGCGAGCTGCGCATCGATGGCTGGCGCAAGAGCATGGACGAGGTCGCCAGCTTCTACTTCACCGCGCTGCCCGACTCCTATGCCGCGCGCACCGGCCGGCCCGACGATGTCGGCGTGATCGGCGTGGCGCTGTTCGGCGAGCGCCGCCACTGGAGTGAGCCCTGGCACTACCGCGACAACGCCTCCGCCGATCGTGCGGAAGGCGCCGGCGCCGCGGCACCGCAGGCCAAATCGCGTGCCCCCGCACCGGCGGCGGAAGCGGAGTCGCGCCTCGGCACCGGTCACGGCCAGCGCCAGTGGTCAGGCGCGGAGTACACCGAATTCGAGCGCGCCAGCGAACGACCCGACGAGGTCATCAGCATCTGGTACGACTCGCGCCGCAACCTGGTCGCCCAGGGCGTGATCCCGCGCAAGGCGCCGCGCTGGTCACCGCGGCCCGATCCCTTCCCGGCCGGCTTCGTACCCGATCCCTGAGGGTTGTCCACAAAAAAAGGGGCGGACCCTGTCCGCCCCTTTTTTCTTTGCCGCTTGCCCGCTTCAGCGGATCGGCTTGTCGCTCGAGCTGCTGGCGCTGCCACGCATCGCATATTCCTCGGACGACAGCTTGCCGTCGCTGTTGGTATCGAGCGTCTTGAAGTTCTTCTTCAGTTCAGCGTTGCCCTTGATCTCGGTCTTGCTCAGCTTGCCGTCGGCGTTGGCGTCGAGCTTGCCGAAGTCGGCATCCAGGCTGGCACCGACGCCGGCCGAGGCGCCGAGGTCGACGGACGGTGTGGCGGGAGTCGCCGGAGTAGCGGGAGTCGCCGGGGTGGCGGCGGACGCAGCGCCCTGGGCGCCAGCAGAGGTCGACGGAAGGACGCTGTTGCCGGCAGCCAGTGCCATGCCGCTGGCTAGCGTCAGGCCGAGGCCGATGATGAAGTTCCTTTTCATGTACTGCTCCTGTTCTCTTCGGGTTGATTGCCGCGCCGGCAGGTGCCGGAGCGGCACGCCCACCCTGCTCGCGTAGCCCTGAGCGCCGGCTGAACGATGTCGCCATTGCGAATTCCCCTGCGTGTTGCCGGTCTGAAGCTGCACTGACACTCGCCTGCGACATTGCAGGATGAGATGCTGCCCGCCCGTCCACACAAGGAGATGCTCATGGCCCCCGTGAAGATCCTCGGCATCGCCGGCAGCCTGCGCCGGCAGTCCTGGAACCGCGCCGCACTGCGCGCTGCCGCCGAACTGCTGCCGCCCGAAACGACGCTCGACAGCTTCGAGCTTGCCGGCCTGCCGCTGTTCAGCGAGGACGACGAGAAGCAGCCGCCGGCGCAGGTGGTCGAGTTCAAGCAGCGCATCCGCGCGGCCGACGCGATCCTGATCGCCACGCCGGAATACAACTACTCGATCCCGGGCGTGCTGAAGAACGCCATCGACTGGGCTTCGCGCCCTTATGGCGACAGCGCCTGGAGCGGCAAGCCGGTGGCGGTGATGGGTGTGTCGGCCGGCAAGCTGGGCACGGCACGAGCGCAGTACCACCTGCGCCAGGTGTTCGTGTTCCTCGACATGTACCCGCTCAACAAGCCCGAGGTGATGATCGGCCCGGCCAGCGAAGTGTTCGACGCGCAGGGCCAGCTCAGCGACGCGAAGACGCGCGAGCACATCCGCAAGCAGCTCGAGGCACTGGTGAAATGGACGCGCCGCCTGGCGACGAATCCGGGCTAGTGCAGAGCGCCTGACGGAGCGTTAGATGGATGGCGAGCGGATTTTGGCGCGGATCAAGACGCGAGGCGGAGGCGTAGCGGGCACTACGGTGACGACGAGCAACGCGGAGCC
>DATILC010000361.1:0-1627 GCA_035476855.1 Solimonas sp.
CAAAGGGCGCTGGTCGCGCTCAATTCAGCTTATGACCGCTCGCTGCTGGGCTCGGCGCGGATGATCGGCGACCTGCTGGAAGTGAGAAACAACCGGCTGGTGTCCATAGTGCCCTACACCGTGATCGAGTTCTACGAGGCCGACAACCGCTCGCGTCTGCTGTATCGCATCAAGGGCTTTCGAGGCGAACACGTCGCGGGGTATGCCGATTTCCCGGAAGATCCGGCGGGCGTTCCGGCCAAGGCCACTTATCCGATCACCGTCTCTTTCTTCGACGCCGACTACCAGGGGGAGCCGCTGCGCGTGGCATCGCTCTACCAGGCTGTTGCCAGCAGCGATGACAGGGGACTGGCGCTGGTACAGGTGGCCGAACCGCTGTCGCTGCGCCAGGACAAGGCGCGCCGCATGCTGCGCGAGACGGTCGCGTGGCAGCTGGTCTATCTGCTGGCAACGATTGCCGTGACTTGGCTGGTGGTGACGGCCTTTCTCGCGCCCCTGCGCCGGCTGGAGCAAGTGCTGCTCAAGCGCGGCCCCGGCGAGCTCTCGCCGATCGCGCTGCCCGCGGTGCGCGAGCTCGATTCGCTGGTGGGTGCGCTCAACGAAGTGATGGGCCGGCTGGGCGATCTGCTGGGCCACCAGCGGCGCTTCATCCGCGACGCGTCGCACCAGCTCAAGACGCCACTGGCGGTGATGAAGATCCAGCTGCAGCTGGCCCAGCGCGGCGGGTCCTCCGATCCGCAATTCATCGATGAACTGGCCCAGACCACGGCACGCGCGGTCAACGTCACCAACCAGCTGCTCGCGCTGGCCAAGATCGAACAGGTGCGCGGCCAGGGTGAAACCGCGCCGGTCGACCTGGCGGCGACAGCGCGCCAGGTGGTGGTGGGCCTGTCGCCGTTGATCAGCGAGCGCGGCCTGCACTTCGAACTGGCGGGCGACCAACCCGTGATCACGGCGCATACCTGGATGGTCGAGCAGCTGCTGGCCAACCTGATGTCGAATGCGCTGCGGCACACGCGCGACGGCGGTTCGCTGGGGATCGAGGTTCGCGCCGGTGAGGAGATCGTGCTGCGGGTGTGGAACCACGGCCCGCCGATCGCGCCGGACATTGCCGATCGCCTGTTCGAGCCGTTCTCCACCACGGATCCGCTGCATGGCACGGGCTTGGGGCTGGCAATCTGCCGGGAGATCGTGCAGTGGGCGGGCGGCAGTATCGAGCTGCGCAACTTCGACTCGCCGCAGGGAAGCGGCGTCGAAGCCATCGTGCGCTTGCCGAAGGAAAAGGGCCTCAGTCCAGCCTGATGTTGGCGTGGCTGACGACCTTCTTCCATCGCGCCTGCTCGGCTGTGATGAAGGTCTTGAACTGCGCCGGCGAGTCGCCCACCGCGAAGACCGCCTCGTCGTTGAAGCGCTTGGCCGCGCCCTGCGACCGCACGGCTTTGCCGGCCGCGGCCGCCAGTTTGGCGATCTGTACCTCGGACAGGCTGGCCGGCGCCATCAGGCCGTACCACTGGGTCATCTCGAAGCTGGGCCAGCCCTGTTCGGCGACCGTCGGAACATCGGGCAGCTGCGGCAGGCGCTCGCGGGAGCCGGTGGCGATGCAGCGCAGCTTGCCGGCCTTGATGAA
>DATILC010000362.1:0-23867 GCA_035476855.1 Solimonas sp.
TTGGAACCACCAAACGTCCTTCGTCGCGCCTTGCCTGGCCGCAAATCCGGTGGCATCGCAGCGATGTCCATAGCGTTAACAGGCCCTAGTGTCCCAGATACGCGGCGCGGACGCGCTCGTCGGCGGCCAGTTCGGCCGCCGCACCGCTGAGCGTGATGCAGCCGGATTCCAGCACGTAGGCGCGTTTCGCAGCGGCCAGTGCCATGCGCGCGTTCTGCTCGATCAGCAGGATGGCGACGCCCTGGGCGTTGATCTCGCGGATGATCGTGAAGATCTTCTCGACCATCAGTGGCGCCAGGCCCATCGAGGGCTCGTCCAGCAACAGCAGGCGCGGCCGGCTCATCAGCGCGCGGCCGATCGCCAGCATCTGCTGCTCGCCGCCGGACAGCGTGCCGGCGAGCTGGCGCTCGCGCTCGCGCAGGCGCGGGAACAGCGTGTAGCTGCGCTCGAGATCGGCCGCGATCGCGGCCTTGTCGTCTCGGTGGAAGGCACCCATCAGCAGGTTCTCCGCCACGGTGAGGCGCGAGAAGATGCCGCGGCCCTCCGGCACCAGGGCCAGGCCGTGGCAGACGCGTTCGTGCGCGGGCAGCTGCAGCAGGTCCTGGCCGGCGTAGCGGATCTGCCCCGCGACCGGGCGCAACAGGCCACCCAGGGTGTTGAGCGTGGTCGTCTTGCCGGCGCCATTGCGGCCGATCAGCGTGACCAGTTCGCCTTCATCGACGTGCAGGCTGATGTCCTTGACTGCCTGGATGCCGCCGTAGGAAATGCCGAGGTTCTCGACGGAGAGCAGGGTGGAAGTCATAGCGCTGCGAGTAGCGTGGAGGGGCCCCATGCGGAGCATGGGGATCCTAGCGTCACGAGTCGGCGCAGGCGTGACAAGGTCCTGCGGTATGAAGCAGGTGACATGGGTGGAGTCACGCCGCGCCGCTCCCGAGGTAGGCCTCGATCACGCGCGGATCGGCCTGCACCTCGGCCGGCACGCCCTCGGCGATCTTCTCGCCGAAGTCGAGTACCGCGACGCGGTCGCAGAGGCCCATCACCAGCTTCACGTCGTGTTCGATCAGCAGCACGGTGATGCCGTCGGCGCGGATGCGGCCGATCAGGTCGCGCAGCGCGTTGGTCTCGGAATGGTTCATGCCGGCCGCCGGCTCGTCCAGCGCCAGCAACTGCGGCTCGGTGGCCAGCGCGCGGGCGATCTCGAGGCGGCGCTGGTCGCCGTAGGGCAGCTCCTTGGCCAGCTTGTGCCGCGAGGCTGCGATGCCGACATAGTCCAGCAGGGCCTCGGCCTTTTCGCGGATGGCGCGCTCCTCGGCGCGCGCGGCGGGATGGCGCGTGATCGCGCCGAACACGCCGGTGCGTGTCTTGCCGTGACGCGCCACCATCACGTTCTCCAGCGCGGTCATGTGGTGGAACAGGCGGATGTTCTGGAAGGTGCGCGCGATGCCGCGGTGCACGATCAGGTGCGGCTTCATCTTCAGCGGCAGCACTTCGCCGCGGAACCAGCGCTCGCCGCCCTCGGCCTGGTAGAGGCCGGTGATGACGTTGAACAGTGTGGTTTTGCCGGCGCCATTGGGGCCGATCAGGCCATAGACGCAGCCCTGCGGAATGGCGAGGCTGACCTGGTTGAGCGCCTTGAGACCGCCGAAGCGCTTCTCGATATTGTTCAAGCGCAGCAGGTCAGTCATGCGCTTCCTCCAGCTCCTCGCGGCGGCGGCGCGAGGGCCACAGGCCGGCAGGGCGGAACAGCATGACGATGATCAGCGCCAGGCCGAACAGCAGCATGCGCAGGTTTTCCGGGTCGACGATCATGCGGCCGAACAGCGCGCGCTGCAGCGGGTTGACGATCTCGCGCAGGAACTCGGGGGCCACGGTCAGCAGCACGGCGCCGAGGATCACGCCGGGAATGTGGCCCATGCCGCCCAGCACGACCATGCAGACCACCATCACCGATTCCATCAGCGTGAAGGACTCGGGGCTGACGAAACCCTGGAAGGCGGCGAACAGGCAGCCGGCGATGCCGCCGAAGCTGGCGCCCATCGCGAAGGCCAGCAGCTTGACGTTGCGTGTGTTGATGCCCATGGCCTGGGCGGCGATCTCGTCCTCGCGGATCGCGACCCAGGCGCGGCCGATGCGCGAGTTCTCCAGGCGGATGCAGACGAAGATCACCAGCAGGGTCAGCGCCAGGAACAGGTAGTAGTAGGCGTAGTCGGAGGGGAAACGCTGGCCGAACAGCGTGAAGCCGCGCTCGAGGGGATGGCCGAACAGCGTCACCCCGTCGATCAGGTTGATGCCCTGCGGACCGTTGGTGATGTTCACCGGGCGGTCGAGGTTGTTCATGAACAGGCGCACGATCTCGCCGAATCCGAGCGTGACGATCGCCAGGTAATCGCCGCGCAGGCGCAGCGTCGGCGCGCCCAGCGTCGCGCCGGCGAGGCAGGCCAGCATCCCGCCCATGGGCAGGATGATCCAGGCCGAGACGTGCCAGTCGAACTGCGGCGAGGCGAGGATCGCGAACAGGTAGGCGCCGACGGCGTAGAAGGCGATGTAGCCCAGGTCGAGCAGGCCGGCGTAGCCGACGACGATGTTGAGGCCCAGCGCCAGCATGGCGTAGAGCAGCACGAAGTCGAGCACGCGCACCCAGGAATTGCCGAAGCCGGCGCCCATCAGGAAGGGGGCCGCGAGCAGCAGCAGGGCGATGCCGGCATAGGCGAGCCGGACCTTGAGCGGGGACTTGCTCACGGCCGCTCCGCGACGCGCTCGCCCATCAGGCCGGAGGGGCGGAACACCAGCACCAGGATCAGCACCATGAAGGCGAACACGTCCTGGTACTGGCTGCCGAGGAATCCGCCGGTGAAGTCGCCGATGTAGCCGGCGCCGAGGCTCTCGATGATGCCCAGCAGCAGGCCGCCGACGACCGCGCCGCCGAGGTTGCCGATGCCACCCAGCACCGCGGCGGAGAAGGCCTTGAGGCCCAGCAGGAAGCCCATGTAGGCATGCGCCTGGCCGTAGTTGGCCGACACCATCACGCCGGCGACCGAGCCCAGGCAGGAGCCGAGGATGAAGGTCATCGAGATGACGTGGTTGACGTTGACGCCCATCAGCGAGGCGACCTGCGGGCTCTGCGAGGTCGCGCGCATGGCGCGGCCCAGGCGCGTGCGGTGCACCAGCAGCATCAGGCCGGCCATCATCGCGGCGGCCAGCACCACGATCAGGATCTGCAGCGAGGTGATGGAGGCACCCAGCACCTGATGCGGCTCGGCCGGCAGGATCGAGGGGAAGGCCACGTACTGGCGGCCCCAGATCATCATCGCCAGGTTCTGCAGCACGATCGACACGCCGATCGCGGTGATCAGCGGTGCCAGGCGCGGCGCGTTGCGCAGCGGGCGGTAGGCGACGCGCTCGATGGTGAAGCCCAGCAACGCGCAGGCCGGGATCGCCATCAGCAGGCTGAGCCCCACCAGCAGCAGGCCGGGGAGCTCCACGCCGCTGCCGATCAGCAGGTTGAGGCAGGTGATGGTCACCATCGCGCCGATCATCACGATTTCGCCATGGGCGAAATTGATCAGGCCGAGGATGCCATAGACCATGGTGTAGCCCAGCGCGATCAGGGCATAGATGCTGCCCAGGATCAGGCCGTTGATGAGCTGCTGTACCAGAATGTCCAAACGAGGGTCCTGCTGGAATGGCGCCGCGACTGCAGCTTAAGCAAGGTCGCGAAAAAGACAATGCCCGCAGGGGCGGGCATTGGAGGCATCGGATGCGTTCAGGGAGTAGGGGCGGGCGCGGCGGCCGGTCCGCCGATGGTCTTGAGTACCTTCCAATCGCCGTTCTCGACACGGTAGACCGTGATCGCGCCGTTGGACAGGTCGCCCTTGTCGTCGAAACCGATCGACGCGGTGACGCCTTCGTGCCGGGTCTTGGCCATCTCCGGCAGGTACTTGGCCGGATCGATCGAACCGGCGCGCTGCATCGCCTCCGCCACCACCATCACCGCGTCGTAGCAGTAGGGGGCATAGAGCTGGATCGTGCCGTACTTGGCCTCGAAGCGCTGCTTGAACTGCGGGCCCTTGGGCATGACTTCCAGCGGCACGCCGGGCAGGGAGGCGGTTGCACCCTCGGCCGCCGGGCCGGCGAGCTTCATGAACTCCGCGGTATGCACGCCGTCGCCGCCGAGGAACTGCGCCTTCAGGCCCAGCGTCTTCATCTGCCGGGTCATCGGCGCGCCCTGGCCGTCCATGCCGCCGTAGAACAGCAGGTCCGGGCCCACGCCCTTGATCTTGGTCAGGATCGCGGTGAAGTCGGAAGCCTTGTCGTTGGTGTACTCGCGCACCACGACCTTGCCGCCGCTGGCCATTACGGCCTTCTCGAACTCATCGGCCAGGCCCTGGCCGTAGGCGGAGCGGTCGTCGATGATCGCGATCTTCTTCGCGCCCATGTCCTGTACCGCGAACTCGCCCAGCACCTTGCCCTGCTGCACGTCGTTGGCCATGACGCGGAAGGCGTTGGCATAGCCCTGCTGCGTGTACTTGGGGTTGGTCGCCGAGGGCGACACCTCGACGATGCCGGCGTCGTGATAGATACGCGAAGCGGGGATCGTGGTGCCGGAGTTCAGGTGGCCGATGATGGCGTTGACACCGTCGTCGACGAACTTCTTGGCGACGGTCGTGGCCACGCGCGGATCGGCCTGGTCATCCTCCGACAGCAACTCGAAGCGCACCTTCCTGCCGCCGATCTCGAAGCCCTTGGCGTTGAGATCGTCGACGGCGAGACGCACGCCGCTCTCGTTGTCCTTGCCCAGGTGGGCCTGCGGTCCGGTCAGCGGCGCAGCGTGGCCCAGCTTCACCACCAGCGTGTCGCCGCCCGCGGTCGGGGCTGCACCGGTGGCCGGTGTCTCTGCCTTCTTGCCGCAGGCCGACAGGCCCAGGGCGCCGGCAAGCGCGGCCAACAGCACGATATTCTTCATGGGGTTCATCCGTTTTCCCAACGCAATATCCGGGCCTTTCGGGCCTCAGGGGCGGGCCAGCTGGAACAGCGGCTCCGGGTACACGCCCAGCGCCAGCATCAGCAGCATCGACAGCAGCAGCATCACGCCGCCGGCCGACTGGGCCCAGCTCATCGATTCGCTGACGCGCTCGTAGCCCGGCATCGGCACGAACAGCGCGCTGATCACGCGCAGGTAGTAGTAGATGCCGATGGCGCTGCCGAGCACGATGCCGCCGACCATCAGCCACAGCTGTGATTCGACGCCGACCGCGATCGCGGCGAACTTGCCGATGAAGCCGGCGGTCAGCGGGATGCCGGCCAGCGACAGCATCATCGCGGTCAGGATCGAGACAACGTAGGGACGCTGCCAGAACAGACCCTGGTACTCGTCGAGGCGCTCGCGGTCGCGCGGGCCGGCCGGGCTGGAGACCAGCGCGATCACGCCGAACACGCCCAGCGAGGTGATCAGGTAGGTCGCCATGTAGACGCCGGCGGCCTCGATCGAACGGGCGCCCGGGGCCACCAGCACGATCAGCAGGAAGCCGAAATGCGCGATCGAGGAGTAGGCCAGCAGGCGCTTGAGATTGCTCTGCTGCAGTGCCAGCAGGCTGCCGACGATCATCGAGGCCAGGGCCAGGATCACCAGGGCCTTGACCACCAGCGGCGAGGGCGAGACGCCGGCGGCGTGGAACAGGCGCAGTGCGGCGGCGAACACGCCGGCCTTGACCACCGTTGCCAGGTAGGCCGTGACCGGTGCCGGTGCCGCTTCGTAGACGTCGGGCGTCCACTGGTGGAAGGGCACGATCGACAGCTTGAAGGCCAGCCCGGCCAGCAGCATCGCGCCGCCGGCGAGCACCATCGGTGAATGCGGGCCGGCGTGTGCCAGCACACGGGCCAGACCGACCACGTCGAGGCGACCGGTGTCGGCGTAGATCAGCGCCAGGCCGAACAGCAGGGTGGCGGAAGCGCCGGCCGACAGCACCAGGTACTTGGCGCCGCCCTCGATGGCGCGGCGATCCGAGGTGGCGTAGGCGACGCCGGCCACCATCGGCAGGCTCAGCAGTTCCAGGCCGATCAGCAGGGTCGCGGCGTGGTTGGCGCAGGCCAGGGTCAGGCCGCCGAGCGCGCCGAGCAGGATCAGCAGGTAGATCTCCTCGCGATCGCGCTTGTAGCCCTCGAAGTAGGCATGGCACAGGGTCATCACGCCGAGCGTGGCCACCAGCACCAGCGCCATGTAGAAGCTGGCGAGGCTATCGACCACCACCAGCGGGGTGACGGCGACCGGACCGGCCGCGGCCGTCCAGGTAGGCAGCAGCGACAGCAGGGTCAGGTTGAGGCCGATCACCGACAGTGCCGCGGTCAGGCGGTGGTGGCGGCGCCAGGCGATCGCCAGCATCACCACCGTGATGGTGGCGGAAATGACGAGGAACGGCAGCAGTGCCGTCAGCTGGGTCAAGTTCAGCTGGGTCGAATTCATGGCAAGGCTCCGGCCGTCACCGCGCCGGGCGCGGCCGAGGAATAGATCTGGTGGACGGCCTGCATCGAAGCCTGCGAGGCGTCGAGCACCGGCTGCGGATACAGGCCCAGGCCCAGCATCAGCAGCATCAGCACCAGCATCATCGCCAGTTCGCGGGCGTTGAGGTCCTCGAGCATGCCGTCCTCGCGCGGGGTGCCGTGGAAGGCCTTCTGCACCACGATCAGCGAGTACACCGCCGCCAGGATCAGGCCGGAAGAGGCCACCACCGTTACCACCGGCGCGACGCTGAAGCTGCCGAGCAGGATCAGGAACTCGCCGACGAAGTTGCCGAGGCCGGGCAGGCCCAGCGAGGCGGCGGAGAAGAACAGCATGATCGGCGGCAGGTAGGGGAATCGGGCCCAGAGGCCGCCCATCTGGCGCAGGTCACGCGTATGCAGGCGCTCGTACAGCTCGCCGCAGAGGATGAACAGCGCGCCGGCGGACAGGCCGTGCGCGATCATCTGCACCACCACGCCCTGCAGGGCCTGCTCGGTGCCGGCGTAGATGCCGATGATGACGAAGCCCATGTGCGAGACGCTGGTGTAGGCGATCAGGCGCTTGATGTCGGTCTGCGAGAACGCCACCACCGCGCCGTAGACCACGCTGAATGCGCCCAGCCACATCGCGATCGGCGCGAAGTCGCGCGAGACCTCGGGGAAGTAGGGAATGCCGAAGCGCAGCAGGCCGTAGGCCGCGGTCTTCAGCAGAATGCCGGCGAGGTCCACCGAACCCGCGGTCGGCGCCTGCGAGTGCGCGTCCGGCAGCCAGGTATGGAACGGCACCAGCGGCGTCTTCACCGCGAAGGCGATGAAGAAGCCGAGCATCACCAGCCAGGCCACGTCCTTGCTCATCGGCGTGTTGAGCAGGTCGTGGTAGTCGAAGCTGATCACGCCGGTGGCCTGGTGGTGCAGGAACACCATCGCCAGGATCGACAGCAGCATCAGGAAACCCGAGGCCTGGGTGAAGATGAAGAACTTGATCGCCGCGTAGACCCGACCCTTGCCGCCGGGGATGTTGTGTCCCCACAGCGCGATCAGGAAGAACATCGGCACCAGCATCATTTCCCAGAAGAAGAAGAACAGGAACATGTCCAGCGCGAGGAACACGCCGACCACGCCGCCGAGGTTCCACAGCAGGTTGAGGTGGAAGAAGCCGACGTAATGGTCGATTTCGCGCCAGGAGCAGATCACCGCCATCAGGCCGAGCAGGTTGGTCAGCACCACCAGCAGCAGCGACAGGCCGTCCAGGCCCAGGTGCACGCTGATGCCCAGGGACGGGATCCAGGCAGCCCTGAACTCGACGCTCCACTGCGGCAGCGCGCCGGGGGTGGCCATGAAGCCGGTGCCGGTGACGGAGTAGTCGCCGGTGGCCCAGAGCCATAGCGAGATCGACAGGCCCAGCAGCATCGTCAGCAGCGCGATCCAGCGCGGCACGCCCAGCGACCAGCGCTCGGACTGCCAGCTCAGCAGGCCACCGATGAAGGGAATCAGGATCAGCCAGACCAGAACCATTGCGGTCGTTCCTTGATTTTTTCCGGGCGGGTCAGTGGAAGGCCATGATGGCGATCAGCAGGCAGGCGCCCGCTCCGGCCATGGCGGCATAGAAGCGCAGGTTGCCGGTCTGGGTACGCACCAGCACCGCGTTGGCGCCGCGCAGCGTCGCCGGGATCACGCCGATGAAGCTGTCGACGATGTCGTTCTTGTTGATGTTCGCAGCCCAGACGAAGGGCTTCACGAAGACGCGGTCGTAGAGCCAGTCGAAGCCCCAGGCGCTCCGCCAGAGCTTGCCGATCGCGCCGGTGAGACCGCCCCGTGCCAGTGCCGCCGGGATCTGCGGGTTCTTCAGGAACAGGAACCAGGACACCGCGATGCCGGCCAGCGAGGCGAACAGCGGCAGGTGCGCGATCCAGGCCGGGCCGTGGTCGCCCTCGGGGATCGGCGCTTCCGGCAGCAGGCCGGCCAGCGGCAGGTGGATGAAGCCGCCGACCAGCGACAGCACCAGCAGGATGGCTAGCGGGATGTGGTGGTCCAGCGTGTGCGCGCCATGCGGCGCGTGATGCTTCGCGTCGAAACGTTCCGGCCCGAAGAAGGTGATGAAGATCAGGCGGAAGCTGTAGACCGCGGTGAGGAAGGCGCCGAACACGCCGGCCAGCCACAGTTCGTGGTTACCGGTGAGGTAGGCCTGGTGCAGGATCTCGTCCTTCGAGTAGTAGCCCGAGGTGAACGGGAAGGCGGTCAGCGCCAGGGTGCCGATCAGCATGCAGGCGAACACGAAGGGGATGTGCTTGCGCAGGCCGCCCATCTTGAAGATGTCCTGCTCGTGGTGCATCGCCAGGATCACCGAGCCCGAGGACAGGAACAGCAGGGCCTTGAAGAAGGCATGCGTCATCAGGTGGAACACCGCCGGGCCGTAGGCGCCGACGCCCTCGGCCAGGAACATGTAGCCGATCTGGCTCATGGTCGAGTAGGCGAGGATCTTCTTGATGTCGGTCTGCATCAGCGCGGTGAAGCCGGCCAGCAGCAGGGTGATGGCCCCGACCACGCCGACCATGTGCTGGGCGAAGGGCGACAGCGCGAACAGGTCGTGCATGCGCGCGATCAGGTACACGCCCGCAGTCACCATGGTTGCCGCATGGATCAGCGCGGAGACCGGGGTAGGGCCGGCCATCGCGTCCGGCAGCCAGGTCTGCAGCGGCAGCTGCGCCGATTTGCCGACCGCGCCACCCAGCAGCAGCAGGCACACCGTGGTTGCCATGGTCGAGCCGATCGCCCACTGCGTCGGCGCGATCACCGCCAGTTCCTTGATGTTCAGCGTGCCGAACTCGCGGAACAGCAGGAACAGGCCGATCGCCATGAAGGTATCGCCGACGCGGGTGATGACGAAGGCCTTGCGCGCGGCGGCGCCGTTGGCCGCATCCTTGTACCAGAAGCCGATCAGCAGGTAGGACGCCAGGCCCACGCCCTCCCAGCCGAAGTACAGGAACAGCAGGTTGTCGCCCAGCACCAGGAACAGCATGCTGGCGACGAACAGGTTCATGTACGAGAAGAAGCGGTCGTAGCCCTCGTCGCCGCGCATGTACCAGCTGGCGAACAGGTGGATCAGGAAGCCGACGCCGGTGATGACGCCGCACATCACCAGCGACAGCGCGTCGAGGTGCAGGGTGAAGCTGGGCGCGAAGTTGCCGACCTGCATCCAGGTCCACAGCTGCACTGCGACATAGCCGTCCACCGGCGGGTTGCCGAGGAACTGCCAGCCGGCGACCAGGGTGGTCAGCGCGGAGATGCCGACGCTGCCGACGCCGATGATCGCGGCGGGGGTCTCTGAGAGACGGCCACGCGCGAAGGCCAGCAGCACGAAGCCGAGCAGCGGGGCGATGAACACCAGGGGCAGGAAATCCATCGTCATCTTCTTATCCCTTCATCGTGCTGGCAGCGTCGACGTCCAGCGTGCGGAAGCGACGATAGAGCTGGATCACCAGGGCCAGGCCGACGCAGGCTTCGGCGGCGGCCAGGGTCAGCACCAGGATGAACATGATCTGGCCGTCCGGCGCCTGCCAGCGGCTGCCGGCGGTGACGAAGGCCAGGCCGGTGGCGTTCATCATCACCTCGATCGACATCAGCATGAAGATGATGTTGCGGCGCAGGATCAGGCCGCAGAGGCCGAGCGCGAACAGCGCCGCGGCAAGCAGGAGCGCATGCTCCATCGGGATGGCGGGCATCGGCGTCATTGGTCGTCGGTCTTGCCGAGGTGGTAGGCGGCGACGAGGCCGGCCAGCAGCAGCATCGAGGCCAGTTCCACCGCCAGCAGGTAGGGGCCGTAGAGGGCGATGCCGACCGCCTTGGCATCGATCTCCTGCAGGCCGACCGCGGTCAGCTGGGCCTGGGGCCAGAGGATGCGACCGAGCAGGTACAGCAGCAGGCCGGACAGCAGCGCCGGGCCGATGGCGGCCATCGGCGACAGCCACACCCGTTCCTGCTCGACCGTGCGCCGGCCGAGGTTGAGCATCATCACCACGAACACGAACAGCACCATGATGGCGCCGGCGTAGACGATCACCTGCAGCACGCCGGCAAAGGGTGCGCCGAGGGTGAAGAAGGTGGTCGCGACGGCCAGCAGCGACAGCACCAGGTAGAGCAGGGCATGCACCGGGTGCGGGCTGGTCACGACCATCAGGGTCGAGAACAGGGCGATGGTGGCAGCGGCGTAGAAGGTCAGTTCGATCATCGTCGGTCCCTTACGGCAGCAGGCTCTTGATGTCGATCGGCGGCTCTTCGTTGAGCGCCTCGCCCTTGTCCTTGCCCTTGATGGCCATGCCGGCGACCCGGTAGAAGTTGTAGTCCGGGTACTTGCCGGGGCCGTCGATCAGCAGGTGCTGCTTTTCGTAGACCAGGTTCTGGCGGTTGTACTCGCCCATCTCGTAGTCCGGCGTCAGCTGGATCGCGTTGGTCGGGCAGGCTTCCTCGCAGAGGCCGCAGAAGATGCAGCGCGAGAAGTTGATGCGGAAGAATTCCGGGTACCAGCGACCGTCGTCCTTCTCCGCCTTCTGCAGCGAGATGCAGCCCACCGGGCAGGCCACCGCGCAGAGGTTGCAGGCGACGCAGCGCTCCTCGCCATCCGGATCGCGGGTCAGCACGATGCGGCCGCGATAGCGCGGCGGCACATAGGGCTTCTGTTCCGGGTACTGGATGGTGTCGCGCGGGCGCCAGCTGTGGGAGAAGATCATCCCGATGCTGCGCAGCTGGGTCCAGATGCCGTACATCACACCCTTGAATGTGGCTTTTTCGGGGCTCATGTCAGGCTCCGGAACCCTGCCACAGGATCACTGCGGCAGTGACGAGTAGATTGATCAGCGACAGCGGCAGGCAGACTTTCCAGGCCGCCGACATCATGTGGTCGTAGCGCGGGCGCGGCAGGGCGGCGCGCAGCAGGATGAAGCTGGACATGAAGAACAGGCACTTGATCGCGAACCACACGAACGGAATCTGCTCGGTCCAGAACGGGCCTTCCCAGCCGCCGAAGAACAGCGCCACGGTAATGCCCGAGACCATCACGATGCCGACGTACTCGCCGACGAAGAACATGCCGAACTTCATGCCCGAATATTCGGTGTGGTAGCCGGCGGCCAGTTCCGACTCGGCTTCCGGCAGGTCGAAGGGCGTGCGGTGGGTCACCGCGATGCCGGCCAGCGACCAGACGCAGAAGCCGATGAACTGCGGCACGATCAGCCAGGTGCCGTTGATCTGGTACTCGACGATCTCGCGCAGGTTGAACGAGCCGACCTGCATCACCACGCCCATCAGCGACAGGCCCATGAACACTTCGTAGGAGATGGTCTGCGCGGTCGAGCGCAGGCCGCCGAGCAGGGCGTACTTGCTGTTCGACGACCAGCCACCGAGCATCACCGCGTAGACCGCGAGGCCAGCGATGGCGAAGAAGAACAGCAGGCCCAGGTCCGGCGCGGCGACGCCCCAGTTCGGCGTGATCGGCACGAACAGGAAGCCCATCATCATCAGGCTCATCGCGATCAGCGGCGCCAGGATGAAGGTGAACTTGTCGACGAAGGGCGGCGTCCAGTCTTCCTTGAAGAAGATCTTGACCATGTCGGCGATGACCTGGCCGAGGCCGAAGGGGCCGACGCGGTTGGGGCCGTAGCGGTCCTGCCACAGCGCCAGCAGGCGACGTTCCAGCCAGATCATCCAGGCGGCCGAGATCACCAGGCCAAGCAGGATGATCACGGCCTTCGCCATCGCCCAGATGGCGGCGAGGACGGTTGGAGTGCTGAGCCAGTCGATCAGGGCGGACATCGGCTCAGGCTCCCTTGCTCACGGTGGCGGAGCAGCCCGCGGTCAGTGGCGGCACGCCGGCCAGGCCCACCGGCAGGCCCAGCACGCCGACCGGCAGGTCGGGACGCACGCGCGCCGGCAGGCTGAAGCTCTGGCCATCGAGCGTGATGCTGATGCGCTCGCCATGGTTGATGCCGTGCTTCGCCGCGTCGGCGATGCTGATCGCCGCATAGCTGGCCGGGATGCGCTTCTGGATCGGACCCGCACGCGCCGTCAGCTCCTCGCTGCCGAAGTGCTGGTACAGCGGCTCGACGCGCAGCGCGCCGTTGGGCTTCAGGGCCTCGGGCACCGCGCTGTAGTAGGCGGACTTGCCGGCGCCGCTGGCGAGCAGTTGCACGCCCGGATCGCCACCCAGCAAGGCACCGCCAACCTCGGCCTGGAACTTGTTCCAGGCCTGCGGGCTGTTCCAGCCCGGCGCCCAGGCGAAGGGCAGCAGTTCGGAGGGGCGATCGATGCCGGAGGCGCCGTTGACGCCTTCCATCGAGAAGGACAGCGCCGAGTCAGCGTCCTGGGTCGAACGCGGCTCGTGCACGAACAGGTTGGCGCGCGCGGCGGTGCGGCCGGACTGGCGCTGCGGCGCACGCGCGATCTTCATGCCCTTGATGCGGAAGCTGGCACCCGGCGCGGCGGCGACGATGCCCTTGAGCGCCGGCAGCGCGGCTTCGGCCTGCGCCAGCACGTCGTCGAGGCATTCCTTCGCCGCCGCGCCGTTCTGCATGCGGTCGAGCCAGCGCCAGGACTCGGCGACGGCGACCTTGCGGTCGTAGTAGGCAGGATCGAAGTTCTGGAAAAAGCGCTGTGCGCGGCCTTCGTAGTTGATCAGCGTGCCGTCGCCCTCGGCGAAGGTCGCCGCCGGCAGCAGGGCCTGGGCGCGCTGGGTGGTGCGGGTGTTCTGGTGATCGAGTACCAGCAGCATGGCCTTGGCCAGCGCCGCGTCGATGCGGGCCGCCGGCAGGCGCGTGTAGAGGTCATTCTCGACCACCACGACCACACTGGGCTCGCGCGCGGCGCGGTCCAGCAGGGTTTCGAGGTCGCTGGCTTCGAACAGGGCCAGGCCGAGGCTGTTGGCCTCCGGCACCGCAAGGCAGATCTCGGTGGCCGGGTTCTGCGCGGCCAGCGCCCAGGCGATGTTGGCGGCCGCCTGGATCACGGCGGCGTCGCCGCAGCCGGTGCCGGAGACGATCAGCGGGCGCTTGGCGTTCTTCAGCGTCGCGGCGATGGCCTGCGCCAGTTCCACGGTCTTGGCGTCGAGGCCCGGCACCGCCGGGCTGGCCGCGTCCAGCGCATGCGCGATCGCGTAGCCGAGGCGGGCCAGATCCGGTGCGGCAGCGTGGTGAGTCGCCTTGGCGATGTCATCGATGCGCGTCGCCGCCGGCGTGGCGATGTAGATCGGGTTGATCTGGCGCTGCGCGATGTCGGCGGAGGACGCGGCCTGCCAGTCCGGCACCTTCTTCTCGGCGCACATCGTGCTGGCCTTGCCCCTGGCGGCCTGGCGCAGGGACAGGGCGATGCGCGGCGCGGTGGCCAGCACGTCCTCGCCCAGCACCAGCACGGCGTCGGCGTCCTCCATCGAGCGCGGCGTCGCGGTCTTCGCGGCGCCCTTGCGCTGCACGTCGAGGCACAGCTTCACCAGTGTAGCGTCGAGCGCGGTCTGGCCGTTGCTGAAGTTGGCGGCGCCGACCAGTTCGCGCAGGGCGTAGTTGGATTCGATCGAGGCGCGCGGCGAGCCGATGCCCAGCACCGGCTTGCCGGCCTGGAGCTGCTGGCGGATGAACTCCAGCGCGTCCTCCAGCGACTCCATCTGGCCGAGGCGGCCGTCCTTGGCGACCAGCAGCTGGCGCGGCCGGTCCTTGTTGTTGACGTAGCCGTAGCCGAAGCGGCCGCGGTCGCAGAGGAAGTAGCCGTTGATCTCGCCGTGGTAGCGGTTCTCGATGCGGCGCACTTCGCCGTAGCGTTCGCCCGGCGAGATGTTGCAGCCCACCGCGCAGCCGTTGCAGATGCTGGGCGCGAACTGCATGTCCCACTTGCGCGTGTACCGCTCGGAGTGGGTCTTGTCGGTGAACACGCCGGTGGGGCAGACCTCGGTGAGGTTGCCGGAGAACTCACTCTCCAGCGTGCCGTCCTGGGCGCGGCCGAAGTAGACGTTGGCCGCCGTGCCGAACACGCCGAGGTCGGTGCCGCCGGCGTAGTCGTTGTAGTAGCGCGTGCAGCGGTAGCAGGAGATGCAGCGGTTCATCTCGTGGCCGATGAAGGGCCCGAGGTCCTGGTTGCGGTGGGTACGCTTGGTGAAGCGGTACTCGCGGTTGTGATGACCGGTCATCACGGTCATGTCCTGCAGATGACAGTGGCCACCTTCCTCGCAGACCGGGCAGTCGTGCGGGTGGTTGGTCATCAGGAAGGAGATGATGGTCTCGCGGAATTCCTTGGCCTCGGCGTCGTCGATCGAGATGAACGTCTTGTCCGTGGTCGGCGTCATGCAGGACATGACGATGCGACCGTTCTTGTCGTCCTCGTCCTTGAACTGCTTGACCGCGCACTGGCGGCAGGCGCCGACCGAGTCGAGCGCCGGATGCCAGCAGAAATAGGGGATGTCCAGGCCCAGCGAGAGGCAGGTCTGCAGCAGGTTGTCGCCGCCCTTGACCTCGTACTGCGTGCCGTCAACGTGAATGGTGGCCATATCGGTTCAGTTCACTTTTTCGGCGCGTGGTCGCGGTGGTCGGTGATGTCCGGCAATCCGCCGGGAATGGTGCAGACCTCGGGCTTCTGGTCGTCCAGCTCGCACACCGTGCCGATTTCGAATTCGTGGCGGAAATACTTGATCGCCGACTGCAGCGGCTCCATCGCGCCCGGTGCATGGGCGCAGAAGGTGCGGCCCGGACCGAGCCAGCGCGTCATCCGCGACAGCTGGTCGATGTCGCCGGTCTTGCCTTCGCCCCGCTCGATGGCCTGGAGCAGCTTCACCGTCCAGGGCAGGCCGTCGCGGCAGGGCGTGCACCAGCCGCAGGACTCGCGGGAGAAGAACTCCTCGAGATTGCGCACCGCGGCAACGATGCTCTGGTCCTCGGCCACCACCGTGATCAGGCCGGTGCCCATGCGCGAACCGGCGCGGGCGATGGTGTCGAAGTCCATCGGCAGGTCGAGGTGTTCGGGCAGCAGGAAATCGGTGGACGCGCCACCCGGCAGCCAGGCCTTGAGCTTCTTGCCGCCGCGCATGCCGCCGGCGTGGTCTTCCAGCAGCTCGCGCGCGGTGGTGCCCATCGGCAGTTCCCAGCAGCCCGGCTTGTTGGCGCGGCCGGAAACCCCGTAGAGCTTGGTGCCGGCGTCGCTGCTCTTGCCCTTCGACAGTTCCTTGAACCAGCTCGGGCTCTGCACGAGGATGTGCGGGATGGTGCACAGGGTCTCGACGTTGTTGACGATCGTCGGGCGACCCCAGAGGCCGGCGATCTGCGGGAACGGCGGCTTGGCACGCGGGTTGGCGCGGCGGCCTTCCAGCGAGTTGATCAGCGCGGTTTCCTCGCCGCAGATGTAGCGGCCGGCGCCGGTGTGGACGTAGAGCTCGAAGCTCCACGGCCCACCCAGCACGTTCGGGCCCAGCAGGCCGGCGGCGCGGGCCTCGGCAATGGCCTGGTTCAGGCGCTCGGCGGCGACGACGTACTCGCCGCGCAGGAAGATGTAGCCGGTCTGCGCCTGGATCGCGTAGGCCGCGACCGCCATCGACTCGACCAGCTGGTGCGGCGCCTGCTCCATCAGCAGGCGGTCCTTGAAGGTGCCGGGCTCCATCTCGTCGGCGTTGCAGACGAGGTACTTGGCGCCGGCGTCCGGCCCCATCGGGATCAATGACCACTTGATGCCGGTCGGAAAGCCCGCGCCGCCACGGCCGCGCAGGTTGGCCTCCTTGACCTTGGCCTGCACATCCTGCGGCTTGTATTCCCTGATCGCCTTGCGCAGGGCGGCGTAGCCACCCTCGGCCTCGTAGCCCTTGAGGTCCAGCGGGCCGGCGTCGCGGTCGATCAGCCGGGTCAGCGGCCGCTGGTAGTTCGGGTCCTTCGCGCTGCGCAGCGTCATGCGTAGGTCCCCAGGATCTTCGCCACATCGGCCGGCTCGACCGGACCATGCAGGTCGTCGTCGATCATCATCGTCGCGCCGCGATCGCAGGCGCCGAGGCAGCAGATCGGCAGCAGGGTGAAGCGGCCATCCTGGGTGGTGCGGCCGTAGTCGACGCCCAGTTGCTTGACCAGTTCGGCCTTCAGTTCGTCGTAGCCGGTCAGGTGGCAGGAGATGCTGTCGCAGACCTTGATCACGTGGCGGCCGACCGGGCGGCGGAAGATCAGGCTGTAGAAGGTGGCGACGCCTTCCAGCTCCGCGGCGCTGATGCCGATGGCCTGGGCCAGCACGGGAATCGCCGCGTCCGGCACCCAGCCACGGCGCTTCTGCACCGCCTTGAGCGCGTCGATGCTGGCGGCGCGACCGTCGGGGTAGTGGGTCAGGGCGTGCTCGATCTCATGCTGCTCGTCCTCGGAAAGGACGAAGCCGGGCTGGTTGAGATCGGCGAGTTTGACGACTTTATCTGTCGACATCGGCCATCACGAAGTCAATGCTGGCGATATAGGCGATCAGGTCGGGCACCATCTGCCCGTTGATCACCGCCGGAATCTGCTGCAGGTGCGGGAAGCTGGGCGTACGGATGCGCGTGCGATAGCTCATCGTGCTGCCGTCGCTGATCAGGTGGTAGCTGTTGATGCCCTTGGTGGCTTCGATCAGCTGGCTGGTCTCGCCGACCGGCATCACCGGGCCCCAGGACACGTCGAGGAAGTGCGTGATCAGGGTCTCGATGTCCTTGAGCGTGCGTTCCTTGGGCGGCGGGCAGGTCAGCGGGTGATCTGCCTTGTACGGGCCGGAAGGCATGTTCTTGAGGCACTGCTCGATGATGCGCAGCGACTGGCGGATTTCTTCCTCGCGGGCCAGCGCGCGGTCGTAGACGTCGCCGTTGTGGAACACCGGCACCTCGAACTCGAAGTTCTCGTAGCCGGAGTAGGGGCGGGCCTTGCGCAAGTCGTAGTTGCAGCCGGTGGCACGCAGGCCGGGACCGGTGACGCCCCATTCCAGCGCCGACTTGGTGTCGTAGGCCGCCACGCCCTTGGAGCGCGCGATCAGGATCGCGTTCTGCAGCGCCGCCTTGCGGTATTCGTCGAGGCGCTTGGGCATCCAGTCGAGGAACTCGCGGACCTTGCGGTCCCAGCCCTGCGGCAGGTCATGCGCGACGCCGCCGATGCGGAACCAGGCCGGGTGCATGCGGAAGCCGGTGATCGCCTCGATCACGTCGTAGGCCTTCTGGCGGTCGACGAACATGTAGAACACCGGCGACATCGCGCCGACGTCCTGGGCGTAGGTGCCGTAGAACAGCAGGTGCGAGGTGATGCGGAAGAACTCGCAGAGCATCACGCGGATGGTCTTGACCCGGTCCGGCACCTGGATGCCGGCGATCTTCTCCAGCGCCATCACGTAGGGCAGGTTGTTCATCACCCCGCCCAGATAGTCGATGCGATCGGTGTAGGGGATGTAGGTGTGCCAGGACTGGCGCTCGCCCATCTTCTCGGCGCCGCGGTGGTGGTAGCCGATGTCCGGCACGCAATCCACCACTTCCTCGCCGTCCAGCTGCAGCACGATGCGGAAGGCACCGTGGGCGGACGGGTGGTTGGGGCCGAGGTTGAGGAACATGAAGTCATGCTCGTCGGTGCCGCGCTTCATGCCCCAGTCCTCGGGGACGAAACGCAGCGCCTCCTGCTCCATGTCCTGCTTCAGCGAGTCCAGGTAGAAGGGATCGAACTCGGTGGCGCGCGCCGGGTAGTCCTTGCGCAGCGGATGGCCGGTCCAGGTCGGCGGCAGCATGATGCGGCGCAGGCCGGGGTGGCCGTCGAACACGATGCCGAACAGGTCCCAGACCTCGCGCTCGTACCAGTTGGCATTGGCGTAGACGTTGCAGACCGTCGGCAGCGAGGGGTACTCGCCGGACAGCGCGACCTTCAGGCGAACGTCGCTGTTCCGCTCGATCGACAGCAGGTGGTAGACCACCGTGAAGTCGGCGGGCGGCAGGCCCTGGCGATGCTTGCGCAGGCGCTCGTCGACCGCGGTGAGGTCGTAGAGCATCTTGTAGGGCTTGGGCGCCTCGTTCTTGAGGTAGCGCAGGACTTCCTGCACGCGGCCGGCCGGCAGCCACAGGGTCGGCACCTTGTCGACCGTGGACTGGATCTGGAACGTACCCTCGCCGAAGCGCGTGATCAGCTCACGCACGACCTCGGGGTGGGCAGGTACTCCGTCGGCGGCCATGAGTTACACCGAGTCCGGACTGCGGAGAATGGTCTGCGCCTTGCGCTCGGCGGCCTTGAGGTCGCGCTGCGCCGGCATTTCTGCCTTGTAGATGCCCTGGTCGCCGACCACCCAGGACAGCGGGCGCCGCTCCTTGCCGATCGAGTCCTGCAGCATCATCAGGCCCTGCAGGAAGGCCTCGGGGCGGGGCGGGCAGCCGGGAATATAGAGGTCCACCGGCAGGAACTTGTCGACGCCCTGTACCACGGAATAGATGTCGTACATGCCGCCGGAGTTGGCGCAGGAGCCCATGCTGATGACCCACTTGGGTTCCAGCAGCTGCTCGTAGAGGCGCTGTACCACCGGGGCCATCTTGATGAAGCAGGTGCCGGCGATGACCATCAGGTCGGCCTGGCGCGGCGAGGCGCGGATCACCTCGGCGCCGAAGCGGGCGAGGTCATGGGTCGGCGTGAAGGCCGTGGCCATTTCCACGTAGCAGCAGGACAGGCCGAAGTTGTACGGCCAGATCGAGTGCTTGCGGCCCCATTGCACCAGGTCCGAGAGCTTGGCGGTCAGCACATTGCGCCGCACCTGCTCCTCGGTGAAGGACTCCTGTTCCTGCTTGGCGAACGGGGAGACGCCGGTGGGGCGATTGGGGTCGATGCGGGTAAGTTTGTATTCCATGGCTGGCTCGCGGCTGGCGGGTCGCTCAGGGTTGCTCGGGCTGTTCGGTCATCTGGCGGCGCGCCTTGCGCGCCTGCGGCGCCCATTCGAGTGCGCCGATACGGACCAGGTAGACCAGGCTTGCGCCGAGGATGAAGATGAAGATGAAGGCCTCGATGAAGCCCATCCAGCCGGCTTCGCGCACGGACACGGCCCAGGCGTAGAGGAACAGGGCTTCGACGTCGAAGATCACGAAGAACACCGCGACCAGGTAGAACTTGGCGGACAGGCGCAGACGCTCGGGCGAGGCGGCGACGACGCCGGACTCGAAGGCCTCGTTGCGGGCGCGGGCGCCGCTGCGGCCACCGAGCAGGGCCGACAGGATCAGCATGATCGCGCAGAGGCCGAATACGCCGATGACGTACAGCGCCGCGCCCCAGAACTCGGGCGAACTCGGGATGCTGTCGATGAACTCGGTCATGCAAGGGCCTCGCACTGATCCGGCTGTTGGCCGGGCTATTGTCTTGGGCAGCCCCACTCCCAAGCCACACCCTCCGCCGGCGGGCAGCAGAAGGTGGCGGCGTTAAGCAACATCAAGGGAACGCGGCTTGCCTGCCAGTCGGGCAGATTATAGACCGGGGCCGTAAGAAAGCGCTGTTTTTTTTGTCGGCTGTTCGGCGCGCGATGAAAGCAGAAGGCCCGCTTGCGCGGGCCTTCTGGATATATCCGACGTCAACTTACTTTTCGACGAATGCGCGCTCGATGACGTAGTCGCCCGGCGTGCCGATGTGCGGCGAAATCTGGAAACCGCGGGTGTCGAGGATCTCGCAGGAGTCCTTCAGCATCTGCGGGCTGCCGCAGATCATCACGCGGTCGGTCGCCGGGTTCAGGTCCGGCAGGCCGAGGTCGGCGGCCATCTTGCCGTTCCTGATCACGTCGGTCAGGCGGCCCTGGTTGCGGAAGGACTCGCGGGTGACCAGCGGGTAGTAGATCAGCTTGTCGCGCACCAGGTCGCCGAGGATTTCATCCTGCGGCAGGCCTTCGATGTAGTGCTGGTAGGCGAGGTCGTTGACGTTGCGCACGCCGTGGATCAGCACGATCTTGTCGAAGCGCTCGTAGGCGTCCGGATCCTTGATCAGGCACATGAACGGCGCCAGGCCGGTGCCGGTGCTGAAGTAATAGAGGTGCTTGCCCGGCTTGAGATCGTCCAGCACCAGGGTGCCGGTGGGCTTGCGGCTGACCAGCAGTTCGTCGCCTTCCTTGAGGTGCTGCAGGCGCGAGGTCAGTGGGCCGTTCTGGACCTTGATGCTGAAGAACTCGAGATGGTCCTCGTAGTTGGCGCTGGCGATCGAGTAGGCGCGCATCAGCGGCCGGCCGTTGACCTCCAGGCCGATCATCACGAACTGGCCGTTGCGGAAGCGCAGGGCCGGATCACGGGTAGTCTTGAAGCTGAACAGGGCGTCGTTCCAGTGATGGACGCTGAGAACGCGCTCGGGGGCGAAGGCTGCCATTTCGATCCAATGGTGCAGTGCAAAATGGGGCGCCATGTTAAGGCAAATTCCCCGGCACGTCGCGTGCGTGGGAAATTCGCTCTAACCACCGGCTCCCGGGGATGAACTGGGTAAAGTGTCGCCAGCCGGGGCGTTTGCCGCCTCATCCGCAGGGACTACCAACGGCCGATCCGTGGGTGACACACCCGAATGCGGGGCGCGCCAAGCCTGCACCGGCCTCTAGACTGGACCAAATCAAGATTCAAACCGGGAAAAATTCAGTGATGGGACCTTCATCTGGCGGCGCTCCGCGCGAGCCCGCTACCGGAGCCGTATGCGCCGCGGATTGCGGGCAGGCCCCGGCATGATGCCCCCGCTGCAGCGCCCGGTCTCCAGTGGCCACGCCTCCGTTCCCGACGCCTACTACCTGCAGCGCCTCGGCGCCGCTGCCGCGGATTCGCTGCGCCGGACCGTCCGCAGCGAGTTGTCCGGGCTGATCGAGGAATTCGTGCGGCGCATGCCGCAGGCCCTGGCCGAGCATGAGGTGCGCCTGTCCGATCGCTGGGAGCGCGAGGCGGTGCACGAGCTGCGCAGCCAGTTCGGCGTCATTGCCAGTCGCTGGACCGACATCTTCGTCTACGCGGTCGATGCCCACCTGGTCGGCAGCGGTGCCGGCACCGGCGCCGTTTCGGGAGCCAATGACGATGTGGTCATCGGCCAGGCCGAACTGCAGGCGGAGGAGCACTACGGCAGCCTGCTGGCCGGGCTCGACGAGCGCATCGAGGCGATCCGCCAGACGTTGTATGTGCCGGTGCATGTCCGCGCGCTGGCCCCGGCCGGACTGATCCGGGCCCTGCAGGACACTGCCGACCAGCTGGGCTGGCCGCTGTCGCAGCGCCGCTTCCTGTTCGCGCGCTTCGAATGGGAGGTGATCCCCCGGCTGGGCGAACTGTACAACCGACTGATGGCGACGCTGCAGGCCATCGGCAGTACCGCCGAACAGGCCCTGCACTCCATGGCAACGCCGGCCGTGGCGCCGCGTGTGGATCCCGTCGTCGACGCCGCGACGGTGTCGATGCTGCAGACCTACGCAGTCGACACCCAGGACCTGTTCTACACCGACCACACCCTGGCCGCGGATCTGCTGGCCCTGGTGGAAAACCGTTCGATCCCGGACCTGCAGCCCGAGCAGCGCCACGCACCGCTGCAGCGCATGAGCCTGGCCGGCCAGTTCCTCAACGAGGCGATCGACGACCCGCTGGTGCCGGCGGAACTGCGCCAGCGCCAGGCTGCGGTGCGCCTGCCGCTGGTCAAGACCGCGCTGGCCGACGCCAGCCTGTTCACCTCGCCCAACCATCCGGTGGGCAGCCTGATCAACGAGTTGATGCTCAAGTCGGCCACCGCGCGGGTCACCGGCAACGACGAGGAACGCCGTGCCGCCGAGCGCCTCGAGCAGCTGCTGGTGCATTTCGAACTGGCACCGGAATTCGTGCGCCAGGCGATCCTGACGCAGCAGCCGATCGACGAGGCGCAGGTACAGAAGTTCCTCGAATCCAGGCGCAGCCAGGCCAAGGAGCGGCGCGCCACGGTGGTGCGGGTGGTGCAGCGCCGCGTGCTGGAGGAACTGAGCCTGTCCAGCTTCGGCCGCAAGCTGCCCCCGGCCCTGCAGACCTTCCTCCACCAGTGCTGGGGCCCGCTGCTGATGAAGCGTCTGCTGGACCATGGCCCGAAGGATGTCGAGTGGAGCCGCGACCTCGAGCTGCTCGACCGGCTGGTGGCGCTGACCGAGGAAAGCGCCATCGACGCCGAAGCCATCGGTGAATGGCGCGAACTGCTGGAGCAGATGACCCAGCGGCTGGTCGCTGCCGGCATGGGCGCCGGGCGCATCGAACAGGGGCTGGCCAGCCTGCGCAAGCTGTTCCGCGCCGCCTGAGGATTCAGCCCTGGCGCCAGCCGGCGGCGATGATCGCCATGCCGGCCAGCGCGACCGCCGCTCCGGTCCAGTCCCAGACGCTCAGCTTCACGCCGTCCACGACCCGCAGCCAGACCAGCGCGGCGGCGACATAGACCCCGCCATAGGCGGCGTAGACCCGCCCGCTGGCTGCGGGATGCAGGCTCAGCAGCCAGACGAACAGGGCCAGGCTGGCCGCCGCCGGCAGCAACAGCCAGGCCGATCCGTCCTTGCGCAGCCACAGCCATGGCAGGTAGCAGCCGACGATCTCGGCCAGCGCGGTGGCGGTGTAGAGCAACAGGGCCTTCATGCGGGCATTGTGCAAGCAGGCAGTTCGCTACCTTGACCCATCAGGGCCGGGAGGGGCTTCTCCATGTCGCCGCGTATTCAGGAAGTGCTCCGTCTACCATCCCGACATGTCGGATTCGTTAAGGCTGCGCTGAACAAGTAGCCGAATTGAGTGGCCCGCTACGCAAAGGGTTGCCGACGCGGGCAAGCGGCGCGATTCGACCGCGTTCCCTGGACGGACCAGCCGTGCTCGCGCACCCGCCGTGCGCAACGGACGCACTCATGCCATGAGGCGCTGACGCGCCAGGTAGATGTTGGCCAGACCCAGCACCACGAACGAGCGCGTGGCGTTCTTGGCCAGACCCCGGTAGCGCACCTTGGCAAAGCCCCAGAGCCGTTTGACCACAGCGAAGACGTGTTCGACCCGGGCGCGGACCTTGGACTTGTTGTGGTTCCTGGAGCGCTCGGCCTCGTCGATATCGCCACCCCTGCGCACGCGCTGGTTGGTGAAGTCCTTGGCCTTGGGGGCCTTCAATCCGATCAACGCCTTCTGGCTGGCGTAGGCACTGTCGCCGTACACACGCTGCTCGTTGCCGTGCAGCAGATCGGGCAGCGGGTGCTTGTCGTGCACGTTGGCCGCCGTGATCACCGCGCTGTGCACCAAGCCACTCTGGCTGTCCACGCCGATGTGCATCTTCATGCCGAAGTAATACTGCTTGCCCTTGCGCGTCTGGTGCATCTCCGGGTCGCGCTTCTTGTCCTTGTTCTTCGTGGAACTTGGCGCGCCGATGATCGTGGCGTCCACGATCGTGCCCGTGCCGAGCTTC
>DATILC010000363.1:0-13887 GCA_035476855.1 Solimonas sp.
CGTTGCTCTATCTCGGACATCCATGTCCTCGTCAGCCGCGGGCGTTCAGCAGCAGGCCACCCTCGATCGGCACGAAAGCCGAGGCCGCGCGCACCAGGGCCTGAGCCGTCAGCGCCTCGACACCGTAGACCTCCACCCTTACGCCATGCTTCTGCCGGATGCGATCGACCAGCAGGGCAAAGTCACCGTCGCCGGACACCAGCACGACGACATCGGCACCCGCGGCATGGTCCATCACGTCGATCGCGATGCCCACGTCCCAGTCGCCCTTGCTGGAGCCGTCGGCGCGCTGGATCCAGGACTTGAGCTGCACGTCGAAGCCGATCCCGCGCAGGATGTTCTGGAACTGCCGCTGCTTGCCCTCGTCGCGATCGATGGCGTAGGCCAGCGCCTTGACCACCTGCCGGTCACGCGTCGCGGCGCTCCAGAAGGCGTTGTAGTCGAAGTGGCAATTGAAGGCCTGCCGGGTCGTGTAATAGACGTTCTGGACATCGACGAAGATCGCGACCTTGTCCACCTACTCCTTCCCCTGCCGCAGGATCGTCAGGCCGATCAGCCGCGACACCACCACGGCGATGTAGCCGATACCGGCGAACTGCTCCAGCATCACCAGCACGCGGGCCTCCGGCCGCATCGGGATGACATCGCCGAGGCCGACCGCGGAGAGGGTCGTGAAACTGAGGAACAGCAGCTCGAGCCAGCGCCGCGGCTCCGCCGGATCGCGCATGCCGGCAAAGCTGTCGGGGAACCAGGCCTGGCAGACCACGAACAGGTAGGCGAAGCCCCATGCCAGCAGGGTGAAGGTGGCGCCGGCGGCGAACAGCTCGTCGCTGGTCACGCGCGAGTCGCCCATCATGTAGGCGATCAGCGCGCCCGCGGCGTAGAAGTACAGCGCCGCCTCCAGCAGCGAGGACAGCACCAGCAGCCCGTCATGCTCCAGCAGCGCCGCCAGCAGCGAGCTGACGAAGGCCGGCACCGCCAGCGACCAGGCGATCCAGTTCAGCGCCGGGCTGCGGTTGACCACCCACACCGCCAGCACCAGTACCAGCAGGCCGAAGGCACCGAAGACGATGCGCCCGCCGGGAAGGCTGTCGAACAGCGGGTACAGCACCAGGCTCAGCAGCTGCGCGGCGAGCAGGAAGGCGGAGGGATGGCGCCGCGCATGGCGCGCCCAGGAAATCTCAGGCATGCGCCACCTCGACAATCTTGAGCGGATCGAAGGCACGGTTCTCGTTGACCTCGCCGCGCGCGTAGCCGCGCGGATTGCAGACCACGCGCGTACCGCTGACCTCGTAGTCGAAGCTGTCGTGGGTGTGGCCGTGGATCCACAGCGCGACGCGTTCTGCGCCCATCAGGTACTCCAGGTCAGTGACGAAGCCGGCGTTGATCGGCGAACCGGCGAAGCGTGCGGCGATACTGCGTGGCGAGGGCGCATGGTGCGTGATCACCACGGTCGATCCGGCATGCGGCTGATCCAGCCGGCGCTGCAGCCCCTGCAGCTGTGCTGCATGCAACCGCGCTGAATGCTCCGGCGTGAACAACTCATCGGCATCCTCGCACATGCGGATGCGCGCGAAGTCGCGCATGAAGCGCTGTGCCCCCTGCAGCGCCAGCTCGCGCTGCGCCATATCGGGGAACAGCTGGAAGTCGGTCCACAGCGTGGCACCGATGAAACGCACGCCGTCGATCCGGCATTCGTCGTCATGCAGCAGCCTCACGCCGGCGGCTTCGCAGCAGCGTCGCAGCTGCTCCAGCGTGCCGTCGATGCTGCCGCCATAGAACTCATGGTTGCCCGGCACGTAGATCACCGGCTTGCCGAAGCCCGCGGCCCATTCCGCCGCCTGCGCCGGCCGCGAGATGTCGCCGGCCAGGATCACCACGTCGGCGTCGGCCTGCGGCCGCTCCATCGGGCAGACGCTCAGGTGCAGGTCGGAAAGGATGTGCAGTTTCATCAGCGATGCGGTCCAGGTGTCATTGGAGCCCGGCCGGGCCGATCCTGTCCATCAACCCTTCCACCGGGGGGGTGCGCCAAGGGGGTAAACCGGGCAAGCTGCAAGCTGGCGCCAAGGACGATACCCGCCGCGCCAGATTCCAGGTACGGGAGAGCCATGGAGAAGAAGATGCCTCAGTACGCGCCCGAAGAGGCGATCCGGTTATACCGCGCCGCGATGCAGGAGGTGGTAGGCGAGATCATGGGCGTGATGGAGAGCCGCGCGCCAGGCCTGGATCGCCTCTGCGACGGACTCGAGCGCTACTGGGAAGGCTGGTTCGCCCGCCGTGAACTGCGTCGCGCGGCCTACGACTCGACGCGCGGCACCAGTTTCGAGCACAGCGTCGAGCCGATGGGACGCCCCTTCCTGGTGATGGTCCGGGGAGAACTGCTGCAGGATGGTGTGCGCAATGCGGATCGCCTTGCGCAGTGGATCTACGACGAAAGCCGCGCCATCGCCACTGCCGAGGCTGACGGCGACGAACGCGCACCGGAACGTCGGGCCAAGATGCTGGCGCTGCTGCGCGCCGACGCCGCGGGCTGAATCGCGGCTCGCCGGTCACAAGTCGTTTCCCACCCTGCGAGTCCTTATGATGCGCCGCTTTGCGGGATGGCCGGAGCGGCGATGAAGGGCTGGTGGTGGGAAACACGGCACATGCTGGGCGTGCCGGAACACGCGGTGTCCTGGCGCGAACGCGGCGTGGCGACGCTGACAGCCGGCCTCGGCCTGGCCGCCGTCGCCCTGCTCGGCAGCTTCGGCGCCGCCCCGCATGATCCCGGTGCGCTCTGGCTGGCCACCTCGATCGGCGCCAGCGCCGTGCTGGTGTTCGCGGTGCCGCATGGCCCGCTCTCACAGCCCTGGGCGGTGATCGGCGGACAGGGCCTGTCGGCGCTGGTCGGCGTGGCCACGGTCCAGCTGTTCGGCGGCGGCGTGCTCGCCGCCGGTGTCGCGGTGGCGGCCGCCATCGGCCTGATGCACAGCCTGCGCTGCATCCATCCACCCGGCGGCGCCACGGCATTGTCGGCGGTGGTTTCAGCCAGCGCCGGTCACGCACCCGGCTGGGACTTCCTGTGGTCGCCGGTGCTGCTCGATGCGCTGCTGATCGTCATCGCCGCGGTGCTGCTCAACGCACCGTTCCACTGGCGCCGCTATCCGGTGGCCTGGGCCTTTCGTCGCGCCGCGGTGCCCAAGGGCGCCAGCCTGGCGCCGGAAGCACCGTTCACCGCGCGGCAGTTGCGCGATGCCCTCGACGAACTCGACACTGTCATCGACATCAGCGACGAGGACCTGCAGGCGGTCTACCAGGCGCTGCGACGCCAGCAGGAGCACGACGCATTGGAGCCAGCGGCCCTGCGCGTCGGCGCCTACTACAGCAATGGCGAGGCCGGCGAACGCTGGGCCGTGCGCCGCATCATCGACGCCAGCGAACCCGGCGCGCGCCGCCCGCAGCTGATCGTCAAGACCGTGGCCGGCCCGGGGCGTGGCGACATCCGCACGATCGCGGTGAAGGACTTCCTCGCCTGGGGCCGCTACGAGGTAATCCCCGACGGCGGTGCCTGGCAGCGGCGGGAGGACTAGCGAAAGCTTGAGGAAGTCCGTTCGTGCTGAGCCTGTCGAAGCAGTGAGTCGGGGCAGTCGTGGATTGCCTTGAATGGCAATCCACGCCGACGAACGGACTTCCCCACCGCCGGTCAGCCAGTTGCCGTCCACCCTTCGACAAGCTCAGGGCGAACGGTAACTTTTTAGAGCTCTGCTTTCGACCGCCCTTCGAGGATGCCGTCCGGCAACTCGACCGTCGCCAGCACCGGCTGACCGATCTGGAAGCGCGTCATCCGCCGCCACAAGTACCTGCGCGGCTCGATGCCATGGATCGCGCCCCATGGAATCATCAGCGGCGGATGGCCGACACGCAGCAGACCCATCACCGTCAGGTACAAGCCCTCCGGCGCGACGTAGATGTGCAGGCAACCGCGGTAGGACACGCCACCGAACCAGCCCTGCTGCCAGCCATGGCGCCGCCCCTGCGGCGGACGCTGCGTTTCATAGACCCCGGCGAGCCGATGCCAGCCGCCGATGCGCGACAGCAGCAGGCAGATGCCACACCACAGCGCCGGCAGGGCCAGCATCGGGCCCAGGGCAATCAGCACGATCAGCGCGGGGTCCATGGGCGACTCCTCGTTACTTCTGCGCCGGCAGCGCCACCAGCGGCTGGCGTTGCGCATCCCAGCCCTGTGCCGCCTGCTTCAGCCGGGCGATGCGCTCCTCATCCAGCGGATGCGTCGACAGCAGCGAGGGCCCCTGCAGGCCGTGGCCTTCCTGGCGCCAGCGGGCGAAGCCCTCGAACACCGCGGCACCGCCGCCGGCATGGCCATAGACCCGACGCAGCGCGGCGATCGCGGCCTCGTCGGCCTGTTCCTCGGCGCGGCGCGAATAGCCGCGCTGCACCACGCCGGCGAAGGCCGCGGAGAGATTGCCGGCGTTGCCGGTGAGCAGCGTCACCGCCAGGATCATCGAGGCACTGCCGCCGATGCCGGCAATCGGGTCGCGCGCCCGCACATGGGCAATCTCGTGCGCCAGCACCAGCGCCAGCGCGTTCTCGCTGTCCATGCGCTCGTAGAGGCCGCGCGTCACCGCGATATGTCCACCGAGGCTGGCGAAGGCATTCGGCAGCGCCGTGTCGGCGTAGTGCACGCGCAGCTCCATGCCCGGCGGCATGTCCATCTGCGCCGCCAGGCGTGCGGTCAGCCCGCGCAGGTAGGCCTCGACCTCGGCATGCTTCGGATTGCTGGCGACCTCGATGCCGAGCACGCGCTCGCCGACCCAGCGACGCTCGGTGTCGAAGGGGATCAGCCGCGCCAGCCGGCTGCCGCCGAAGTACATCGCGGCGCTGATCAGCGCCATTACCACAGCCAGCCCCGCCGCCAGCCGCAGGAATTCCAGCAGCACGTTCTCGCGGCCGACATTGACCTCCTCCGGCAGGGGCGGGTTTTCGTAACTCACGCAGGCGGAGCAGCGGGCACCAGCGCGGTGCCGTAGGCGATGAACTCGGCCGAGAACGCCTGCTGGCGACCCGCCGAGTCCTCCGACAGCGACGCGGTCTCGAAGCGCACGTTGAAGATCATCGTCGCGCCCATTCGCCGCGCCTCCTGCTTCATCCGCAGCACCGCCTCGCGACGGCCGCGGTCCATCAGCGACTCGTACATCGTCAGGCGTCCGCCGAAGATGCTCTTGAGCGCGGCGGCGACGCGCTTGAAGTAGTCCTCGCCGATCACCACCGAGCCGACCACCAGCTTCGCCTGCCGCACTTCCAGCCACTCCGGCAGGTGCCGCTCGTTGAACACCATCACCTCGCGCAACGCCGCCTCCTGTTCCTTCAACTGCCGGAAGTGGCGCTTCTCGTTCATGCTGCCGAACAGCAGGCCGACCACCAGCAGGAACAGGAAGAAGCCGAACTGGATCAACAGTTCCATCGCCCTACTCCACCACCACCGCGGTGCCGTAGGCCATCACCTCGGCCGCGCCGGCGGCGATGTTGGAGGTGGAGAAGCGGACGTTGACCACGGCATTGGCGCCGGCCGCCTGGGCCTGCTGGACCATGCGGTCGATCGCTTCCTTGCGCGATTCGTTGAGCAGCTCGGTGTAGGCCTTCAGCTCGCCGCCGACAAAGTTCTTGAAGCCGGCGAGGATGTCCTTGCCGGCATGCTTGCTGCGCACGGTCGAGCCCTGCACCAGGCCGAGGTGGCGGACGATGCTGCGGCCGGGAAGCATTTCGAGATTGCTGAGTTCCATGTTCTGGCGGTGATGAGGAAAACCCGGGATGAGGGCCTGTTCATCATAAACGCCCCTCATGGACGTTGCTGCTGGCGATACTCCCCCGGCGGCAGGCCGGTCCAGCTCTTGAACGCGGCGGTGAAGGAGCTCTGCCCGCTGTAGCCCAGCAGCATCGCGATGTCGGCCAGGCCCAGCCCCGGATCGGCGAGGTATTGCAGCGCCAGCTCGCGCCGCTGCGTGGCCAGCAGGTCGGCGAAGGAGACGCCCCCGGCCTCCAGGTGCCGCCGCAGCGTGCGGTCGCTGAGGTTCAGCAGTCGCGCGATGTCGGCGGACGAGGGGTTGCCATGCGGCAGGCGCTGGCGGATCGCCGCCGCCACCCGCGTCGGCAGGTCGGCACCGCGGATCTCGCGCAGGCGCTCGCGTGCCTGCTGCTCCATCAGCCCGCGCAGCTGCTCGTCGTGCTGGATCAGTGGCGTCGCGAACAGGCCAAGGTCGAAGCTCAGCGCATTGTCCGGCGCATCGAAGCGCAACGGGCAGTCGAAGAAGCGCTCATGGGGCTGCAGGGTCGCCGGCCGCGGATGCTGGAAGCAGGCGCCGGACAACTCGCCGCGGATGCCGCTGATCCAGCGGCCGAAGCTGAGCCAGCCGGCGACGATCGCCTCGTTCACCGGCCGCATCCGCGCCAGCTCGTTCGAGCCCGAGCGCCAGGCCAGCCGCACCTGCCGGCCCTCGACCGTGATGCGGGTGCTGCCGCCGTCGTAGACCAGGCTCTCGTAGCGCGGGATCAGCGCCACCGCCTCGCCGAGGTTGCCGCAGCTCATCGCCGCGTAGCCCAGCGCGCTGAAGGTCCGCGGCCGCACCTGCATGCCCATGTGCAGGCCGATGCAGTCGTCGCCGCTGAGCTCGCGCGCCAGGTCGAACAGGCGCAGCAGGCCGGCGATGTCGAGGCGCCAGCCCGGGTCGGCCAGGTGTTCCGCCGGGATCGCCGCCCGCTGCAGCAGCAGCCTGCGCTCAGCGCCCTGGTTCACCGCGGTATCCAGCAGCGCATTGACGTAAGCCGCCGACACCGAGCCCAGCACGGACCGCTGCTGACCGCCTTTCTCAAAGCCCTGGCCGTCCATCGTTACCACTGTTATGCGCCATCCCCCCAGAATCGGATCAGTCCTGCCAACCCGGAAAAATCCATGCTGCCCGCCGACTCCGCCGCCCGCGCCCTCAGCATCCTGCGCGACCCCGCGCAGTTCAAATGGTATGTGATTCCCCTGCTGCTGCTCACGGTTTACGTCTACGCGCAGCAGGTCCATGAGCGGCGCTGGCCGGTGGTGCTGGGCGGGCTGGCCTTCTGGCTGATGGACTGGATCAACGAGATCTGGAACGCGCTGGTGTTCCACTTCAGCCAGTTCGCGCCGGTCTGGGGTGCGCCCGGCGACACCGCCTTCCTGATCCTGATCGGCCTCAACATCGAGATCTGCCTGATGTTCGCGGTGTTCGGCGTCACCGCGGTGCTGCTGCTGCCGGCCGATCCGAAGCTGAAGGTCTTCGGCATCAACAACCGCCTGCTGGCGGCGGTCCTCAACTCGATCGCGGCGGTCGCGGTGGAATGCTGGCTCAATGTCGCCGGCGCGCTGACCTGGGAATACCGCTACTGGAACACCCACTTCCCGTACCTGGTGTTCCTGATCGGCTACCTGCCGTTCTTCCTCGTCGCCTACTGGGTGCACGACCTGCCGACCACGCGCCAGCAGCTGCGCGTGGTGGGTACGCTCGGCGGCATCGTAGTCGGCAGCCTGCTGGTGTTCGGCGCCCTGCTCGGCTGGATCTGATGATGCAACGCCTCGCCCCTGCCGCCCTCGCCCTGCTGCTCGCCGCCTGCGGCAGCAGCAGCACGCCCGCCACCACGACCACACCCTTTGTCCCCGGCCCGAATGCGCCCTTCGCCACGATTGCCGATCCGACGCTGTCGCTGCCGCCCTGCATCCTGCCCGGCGGCACCATCGGTGTGCCCGACCTGGTGGTCGATCCGCTGCCGCTCCCCGACCGCGGCAACGGCCTCGCCGCCGATGCCCCGGCCACCGCGCCGGCCGATCTGCCGGCGCAGGTCGGCCTGCGCAACGACACCGAAACCTACAACCGCCGCTACCAGTTCGCGCTGCGCGAGGGCGCGATCTGGTTCAAGGCGAACAGCGCCGTCACCGGCATCGAGCAGCCCTGGGCAGCCGTGGCGATGCCCGCCTGCCTTGCCGGCACGGTGATCGGCATCTCGGTCGACGACGACGAGCTGACCGCGATCCGCGCCGACGGCGCGATCTACGGCATGGATAACGCCTTCAAGGACTACGCGCTGTTCAACTGGAGTTCGCGCTGGGGACCGCCGCTGTGGACCGGCAGCGGCTACAGCATTCCGCCGGACTACCTGGCCTGGTCCTGGACCGTGATCTCGCCCGCCGAGGACCAGCACTGGACCGATCCCGCCGGCAACCTGCACGACGTCGGCAGCGGCAAGGTCTCGCACATCTGGCTGCTGCGCAGCGGCGGCCAGCGCTACACCTATATCGACCCCTGGCTGCCACGCGACGACAGCTACGAGATGTGCGGCCCGCAGCGCGGCCGCTTCCGCGGCGTCAACCTCTCCGCCAGCGGCTCGACCGTCTTCACCGTCAACCGCTACGGCGACCTCTACACCCGCAACTACGACTTCGACCTCTGCGGCGCCGACCCGGTGTTCTTCAGCTATTCCTACGAGGACCAGCGCGGCGTCAGCAACCCGGCGATCCAGCTGCCGAGCTTCGACTGGCAGCGCCAGCCCAAGGTCCCCGGCGCCATCACCCACGACATCAGCGTGCACAAGAGCGGCATCGACATGCTGACGCGCACGCTGCGCGTCGAGGGCCGCGATGCGCAGGGCCACAGCGGCTACTGGGAGAAGGACTATCACGCGCTGGACGCCCGCGCCTGGCAGTTCGTGCGCAACGACCGGCCGCTGCGCGGCAGCCTGCTCGACAACCGCCCGCGCGACAGTTCGCTGGACGACGCCGGCCCCTCGGAAGACAGCTATTACGCCCGCAACCTCGCGGCCCTGCCGACGCTGGCCGCGCATCCGCAGGTCACCGGCGACGGCGACTGGGCCGGCGAACTGCCGGACTTCAACTTCTACTGCTCGCCGGCGCAGCTGCGCATCCGCTTCTCGCCCACCGAGCAGCTCGACCTGGTGCTGCACCACACCGACACCATCCGCCAGACCGAGCGCGCCCGCGGCCTCGACGAGCAGCCGCGCGCCTTCGTCGGCGACATCGAGATTCCGGCGGACACCTTCGCGCGGCTGGATTCGCTGCCACCGAAGGCCCGGCAGTTCATCCAGCTCTACCTCGACAACCGTCGCCATACCGAGGTCAGCCTCAGCGGCGTGACGGGCCGCATCACGGTCAGCAACTTCGGCTGGGAGTTCGAGCGCCCCTGAGACGCCCTGCGCAGACAGCGACGCCCCGGTTGCGGCATCATCTGCCGGTCATACGGGGGATGCCATGAAGTTCCTGGAGCGCGTTGCCGGCTTGTTCCACCAGACGGGTGAGCTCAAGCCGGGTTCCGGCCGGGTCAGCGGCGTGATCGCGCTGTCGCTGGCCCTGCTCTGCCTGCTCGGCGTCATTGCCTTCCACTTTCCCGAGTACATGAGCACGCCGGAACTGCGCAAGCAGTATTCGGTGGATAGACTGCGCCAGCTGATGCTGGTCGGCCTGGTGATCTCCGGCGGCCTGTCGCTGGCCAACATCATCCTCGACCGCCAGCGCTGGCTCAGCGCCACCGCCTTCATCGTCGTGCTGCTGGCCATCGCCGGCGGCGGCCCGACCGTGCAGATCGGCCAGTTCCCCACCGACACGCCCTACATCGGCATGGACTGGTTCATCCTCGACCTGCTCGGCTCGACCATGGTGTTCGTGCTGCTGGAGAAGCTGTTCCCGCTGTACCGCGAGCAGCCGGTATTCCGTTTCGAGTGGCAGACCGACTTCACCCACTTCATCGTCAACCACTTCCTCGTCGGCGTGACCTTGCTGATCGTCAACTTCCTGATCCACCGCTTCTTCGGCTGGGCGATCTACGCGCCGCTGCAGGACACCGTGCAGGGCCTGCCGTTCTTCGTCGAGCTGTTCGCCTGCCTGCTGGCCGCCGACCTGGTGCAGTACTGGACCCACCGCGCCTACCACGAGGTGCCGTTCCTGTGGCGCTTCCATGCCGTGCACCACAGCACCAAGGTGATGGACTGGATGGCCGGCTCGCGCCTGCACCTGCTGGAAGTCGTCACCACCCGCGTCAGCATCCTCGGCGTGCTCTACGTGCTCGGCTTCTCCAAGAACGTGATGGACGTGTACATCATCATCGTCGGCTTCCAGGCCGTGCTGAACCACGCCAACGTCAGCCTGCCCTGGGGCCCGCTGAAGTACCTGATCGTGACGCCGGACTTCCACCACTGGCACCACTCCTCGGACCGCGCCGCGCTGGACCGCAACTACGCCGCGCACTTCGCCTTCATCGACTACCTGTTCGGCACCGTGGCGAAAACCGACCGCCGCTTCCCCGAGAAGTACGGCGTGCTCGGCGACTACATGCCCTCGGGCTTCGTCAAGCAGCAGCTGTTTCCGTTCACGTACCGCGAGGAGGACGCGGCTGCGCCACCTGCGGACGATCGCAACCAGCCCTGAGGGAATCGCGGCAGCGGGCTCAGCCCTCGACCAGGGCGCGATCCAGGTACTCGACCAGCCCGCGGTAGTAGGGCGCCAGCCGGTCGAGCTCGCCCGGGTAGATGCGCTCCTCCACACGCAGGCGCAGCACGCCCGGCACCAGGTCGGACTGGCTCTTGAGGAGCAATCCGTTCTGACCGACGACAGACCCGAAGCCGACCGTGCTGGCAATATCAGCCTGGTAGTGCGCGTGCACGTCAGCGATGCGGAAGCGCGGACTGGAGATCAGGCCGCCATCGATGCGGATCACGTGTGAATACTGCGGCGGCCAGGGATACGGCTGGAGGCTGCGCATGCACTCGACCAGTCCTGGCACGGGGCTGCGGCATACGCCCAGAGTCGCGAACCACCGCCGGTACATGTCCGAGTCCGCCGACTCGCGCAACCAGGGCTGCGCGCCGCCAGCCGAGGCCGGGCTGCGGCTCCAGCGACCGAACTGGCGGTGGAACAACGCCCGGCTGTAGGCCTGCATGTAGGGCGCAGACCCGGCGCGCAGGGGATTGCCGCGGCAGCCCTCGGGCAACTGCGGCGCCGCGGCGGCGCGCACCGACTCGAAGCCGGGCACCGTCTCGCCGCGCGCGCGCCTTGCCGCGCGGGAAAACAGCGGGCGCTGCGGGTCGTAGGGAAAGCGGAACAATTGCTCTCCCACCGCCCAGTAGACGAATGCCCCATGGCCGGGAGGGCAGGTCGCCGGATCGAACGGCGCGCCGCTGCCCAGCTCGGCGAAGCGCAGGCCGACGGGCATTTCGCTCAGCGGATCTTCGACCTGCGGCGGCGGAATCGACAGGTCGACCCGGACCGTCCTTGCCGGTGGCGGTGGGTCGGGCAGCAGCCAGGCGCCGCCGACGGCAGCCAACATCAGGCACAGGATCATCCAGCGGGTCCGGGACATCAGGGGTCAGTGCAATCGGGCTCGCGGATCATGCCATGCAGCTGCGGCAGCGCGATGCCAGTGGCGATCGAGCCGCTATGATCGGGCGCAGACACGATGGGGGATGACATGGTGATGAGCGTCAGGGGCGAAGCGATCGGCAGGATACGTCGCGGTGGCAGCCTCGCGGCGCTGGCACTGCTGGCGGCCTGCGGCAGCGGCTCCGACAACCCTGCTGCCGGCACCGGCCAGGACGGCCTGCCGTCCGAGGCGCGCTTCCTCAACGATGACCCCAGCTGCCCCGCGCCGCGCTGCTTCGAGCTCGACATCCCGCTGCCGTCCGGCGTCAGCGTCACCGACAACCGCGTGCGCGTGATCGTGCCGGAGGGATACACCACTTCCGGCAAGCGCTATCCCCTGCTCTACCTGCTGCATGACGCGCCGGGCAACTACCTGTCGTGGACACAGCTGGGCGGCGCCGTCGAGGCGCTGAAGGACGTCGACGTGATCGCCGTGATGCCCGACGGCGGCGGCGGCAATCCGGGCTGGTACTCCAACTGGGAGAGCGGCGAGTTCCAGTGGGAGACCTACCACATCGAGGTGCTGATCCCGTACGTCGAGCAACGCCTGCGCGGCCTCGGCGCCGGCCATCGCGCCGTTGCCGGCCCCTCGATGGGCGGCTTCGGCTCGATGAGTTACTCGGCGCGGCATCCGGGCCTGTTCAAGGCTGCTGCCGGTTTCTCCGGCGCCGTCGACTTCCTCGTCCTGGACCGTATCAGCGCTCTGGTGGGCTTCCTTGGCAATCCCGTTGCCGGCACGCCGAACGGCCCGATCTGGGGCGACCCGGTGACCAACTACGCCGTCTGGCAGGACCATGACCCCGGTACACATGTCGACGGACTGGCCGGCATGACGATCCTGTTGACCAGCGGCAACGGCCTGCCCGGCGGGCCGCATGAACAACTATCGTCACCGCAGCTCTATTCCATCGAGCCGCTGATCCTGCTGATGAACACCAGCTTCGCGCAGACGCTGGAAGGTGCGGGCGTCGAACATCAGACGCTGTTCTACGGGCCGGGCTTCCATGACTGGCCGTACTACCGGGATGGGTTTGCCTGGGCGCTGCCGCAGCTGATGGCAGCGATCGCGCCCTAGGCTGCGCCCCTGCCGATGAACGACACCCCGAATCCCGCCAGCCGCTCTGCCTGGCTGCTGATGATCGTCGCCGCGACGATCCTGACCCTGACCATGGGCGTGCGGCAGTCGCTGGGCCTGTTCGTGATGCCGATCCACGACAGCAGTGGGCTCAGCATCGTCTCGATCAGCTTCGCGCTCGCGGTCGGCCAACTCGTGTGGGGCATCGCGCAGCCGCTGTTCGGCATGTATGCCGACCGCCACGGTTCGGTCGGCGTGGTGCAGCTGGGTGGCGTGATGCTCGCCGCCGGCCTGGCACTGGCGCCCTTCCTGCCGAACCAGTGGGGCCTGCTGTTCGCGCTGGGGGTTCTCTCCGCCGCCGGTGCCGGCGCCGGCAGCTTCTCGATCCTGATCGGTGCGACCTCGCGCCTGCTGCCGCCGGAACGCCGCCCCTTCGCCGCCGGCTTCATCAATGCCGGCGGTTCCTTCGGCCAGTTCCTGTTCGCACCGCTGACGCAGGTCGTGATTGCCGCCGCCGGCTGGGCCGCCGCGATGTTCACGCTCGCCGCCAGCGCCCTGCTGACCCTGCCGCTGGCCGGCAAGCTGCGTGCACCGCCCGCCGCAGACGCCACGCCGGCCGCCGCCGATCCCGGCCTCGGCAGCGAAGTGCGTCGCGCCTTTGCCGACCGCAGCTACTGGTGCCTGCACCTGGGCTTCTTCACCTGCGGCCTGCACATCGCCTTCCTCGTCACCCACCTGCCCGGCGAGGTCGCCCTCTGCGGCCTGCCCGCCAGCGTCTCCGCGGTGTCACTGGCGCTGATCGGCCTGTTCAACATCGCCGGCAGCCTTACGGCCGGCGCGCTGGGCCAGAGCTACCGCATGAAATGGCTACTCGCCGCGATCTACGCCAGCCGCGCGCTGATGATCGCGATCTACCTGGTCTCGCCGCGCACGCCCCTGACCTTCTACATCTTCGCCGCCGCGCTGGGCTTTACCTGGCTGGCGACCGTGCCGCCCACCGCCGGGCTGGTCGGCAAGCTGTTCGGCACGCGCTACCTCGCGACGCTGTTCGGGCTGACGCTGCTGTCGCACCAGATCGGCGGCTTCTTCGGGGCATGGCTGGGTGGGGTCACGATCACGCGTTTCGGGGATTACAGCTGGATGTGGTACGCGGACATCAGCTTTGCTTTGGCGGCCGCCCTGGCCAACCTGCCGATCCGCGAGGAACGGCCCACGCCCCGCCCCATAACCGCCTGAAGAGACGGCAAAAAGCGGTCCTGCTGGCTCACCTCGCTCAAAAGGGTGAGGACGACTCACCAAGGCCTGCCTACCCTTGCGGAAACTGACGGGGTGGGTCGCGCCGACACTTGGCTGCCTAGCATTGAGG
>DATILC010000364.1:0-2315 GCA_035476855.1 Solimonas sp.
CACACCCAGCGCGAAATCCTCGCCAAGCCGGTAGTCGATCTCCTCGAAGCGGTCGATCACCACGACGAAAGTATCGAACACGTCCAGATTCAGGCCCTCGGTGATGTAGTGCGCCACGCCGGTCTGCTTGACGCTGGCGCCGACGCTGATCTGGTCGGCACCGGACACCAGCTGTGAGCGCATCACGCCCAGCGCACCCAGTGCGGCGATGCCGGCAGCCGCCAGCATCGCCAGCGTGGTGAAGCGGACGCGCTTGACCGCCAGGTGATAGGCCACCATGCCGATCATCAGCGGCATCACGATCGACGAGCGGTCGCCATAGGTCGCCATGATCAGCGTCCCCAGCAGGCTGCAGGCCATGCCCAGGCGCCGCAGGTTGATGCGGTTGGCCGGGGCACGAAACGACACCAGGTAGATGTAGACGCCGAAGAAGATCAGCCACTGCGGAAAGCTCTTGACGAAGGAGTTTTCGTCGAAGAATTCCAGTCGCGACAGGCGCACCAGGTTGGCAATGCTGCCGGCCGTACGCAGGAAGTCGAGCCAGAACACCATGTTCAGGCCGATCAGCGCGGCCGCCACCCAGTAGGCACGCGACAGCGACACATGGTCACTGAGGCGCCGCTGCCACAGCCCGGAGGCCTTGATCGGCGAGCGGGCGTAGAACAGGTAACCGCTGATCAGCGCGATATGCCCGACGATGAACACCAGCACCGCGGTCCAGGCGGATTCGCGGGGGAAGCCGTTGACCAGTTCCGGCCGCGCGAAATCGTCGAATCCCAGCAGGATGAAGGCCGGCCGCAGCACGAAGCGCACCGACGCCAGGTAGGAATACACCGCCAACGCGGACAGCAGGCTGGCGCGGCCCACCACGATGCCGGCGATCAGGACGGCGCCAGCTGCCATCACCAGCAGCAGGTCAAGCACCATGTTCCACCGCCTGCTGAAACCGTGAATAGGCGACATAGCGCCGGTACTTCAGCCGCGAATAGGCCTGGGCCAGCCAGGCTCCGGCGCGGACACACAGGCGCTCGGACAGGGACAGGCCCTGGTCCCAGGGCTGCTCACGGCGGAAGATCTGCGCCTCCGCCCTGGAGGCCGTGCGCACCACGTTGGGCTGGCCCAGCAGGGTCGGCACCAGATTGATCTCGGAGAACCCCAGGCCCAGCCGTTGCATCAGGGACTGCATGGTCGTCGCCGAACGTTCGTCGGTAAGCTGCTCGTAGGTCAGGAACAGGACGTTGGGCTTGCGCTGTTCGAAGACATCGTTGATCCGCTGGACATGGCGGTGTGCATCGAAACTCTGGCGCAGGATGTAGCGCGCCGACATGCGGATATTGCGCTTGTGACGATCACGCAGAATCGCGGAGACCACGTTGAGCGGATCCCGGGCAATCACCACGATGCGGCCGGCGGGGAACAGGACCGAGAACAGGCCCAGCACATACTTGCTGCGCCCACCCACTTCCTTGAACACCGGCGTCGCCCCGGGAACTCCGGCCCCGGAACGGGCCAGCGCTTCCATCTCGGCGGCTAGCAACGGCGCCAGCCCGCCAGGCCCCTGCTCCAGCAGTTCGCGCAGTCGCGCGAAATAGGCATCGGCATCGAGTCGCTGCATCAGGCGCGCCAGTTCGCCCTCGGCGGAGTAGCTGCCGGTGCGGTAATGACTTTCGAAGGCGCGCTTCAACGGGTCGGTATCGCTGAACAGCACGGTCTCGCGCAGCGCACGCTCGCTCTCGTGGATGGTCGAAGCCAGCCACTTGAACTTGGTCTCGTAGGGGTAGCAGACGGTGCCCGGAGTGCCGTCGAGCAAGCCCTGCAGCAGCGTCGAGCCGGACTTGCGGGCGCCGTAGATCAGCACGGCGCTCATGCGGCACCCCCGCCGTAGCCCCAGCGCTCGAGCACCGGCAGGCCGGTCAGCGCCGCCAGATCCGCCACCGACGGGGCCAGCTGCGCGCGCAGTTGCGCACGGTCGGCCGGGTCCACCGGCGGAATCGGCGGGCCGAGGCGGACGTTGAGCCGGCGCAGCGCACGGGCGGGCAGGCTGTCGCGCGCGCCTTCCGAGCGCAGCAGGCGCTGCAGCGCGGGCCAGCGCGGCGCATGGCTGCGCACGTTGCGGGCGCCGGTCCAGTTCGCGGCGTAGCTGTCCTTGAATTCGATGCCGAGAAAAGCGCAGAGGCGACGGCAGACGGCCTCGGGGTCCTTCAGCAACTCGTCGAGCAACACGAACTGCATCTGCTCCACCGGGAAGTGCTGCAGGAACTGGCGGATATGCTCAGCGTAGCGGCTGCGATACAGGTAGCGACGAAACGGGTGGT
>DATILC010000365.1:0-12034 GCA_035476855.1 Solimonas sp.
CGAGGTCTTCAACTGCTCGGCGCCCGACACCGGAAACATGGAAGTGCTGGTGCGCTACGGCAGCGCCGAGCAGAAGAAGCGCTGGCTCGAGCCGCTGCTGGCCGGTGAGATCCGTTCCGGCTTCGCGATGACCGAGCCGGAGGTGGCCTCGTCGGACGCCACCAACATCCAGAGCTCGATCGTGCGCGACAGCGATCACTACGTCGTCAACGGCCGCAAGTGGTGGACCTCGGGCGCCAATGACCCGCGCTGCAAGGTCTTCATCTTCATGGGCAAGAGCGATCCGCAGAATCCGGACCGCCACAAGCAGCAGTCGATGATCATCATCCCGCGCGACACCCCGGGCGTGAAGATCCTGCGCCACCTGCCGGTGTTCGGCTACGACGATGCGCCGCATGGCCATGCCGAGATCCAGTTCGACAACGTCCGCGTGCCGGCCGCCAACCTGCTGCTGGGCGAGGGCAGGGGCTTCGAGATCGCACAGGGCCGCCTCGGCCCCGGCCGCATCCACCACTGCATGCGCCTGATCGGCCTGGCCGAACGCGCGCTGGAGAAGATGTGCAAGCGCGCACTGTCGCGCGTCGCCTTCGGCAAGCCGGTGGCCGCGCAGACGGTGACGCTGGAGCGCATCGCCGAAAGCCGCATCCTGATCGACCAGGCGCGCCTGCTGACCCTGCACGCCGCGTACATGATGGACACGGTCGGCAACAAGCGCGCGGCCAAGGAGATCGCGATGATCAAGGTCGCCGCGCCGAACATGGCCTGCCAGGTGATCGACTGGGCGATGCAGGTCCACGGCGCCGCCGGCGTCAGCGACGATGCCGGGCTGGCCTACGCCTACGCCCAGGCGCGCACGCTGCGCTTCGCCGATGGTCCGGACGAGGTGCACCGTAATGCCATCGGCAAGATGGAGTTGAGCCGTTACGTGTCGAAGGAAGCGATGGCGGCGTTCTCGGCGGGGAAGAAGTAGCAGAGCGGTATTCAAGTTGTCGTTCGCCCTGAAGTCCTGAGCCTGTCGAAGGATCGAAGGGCGGGCGGCAACTCGTTGAGCGGCGGTGGACAAATCCGCCGGTGCTTCGACAGGCTCAGCACGAACGGAATTTCCTCAGGGTTCCTCCAAGGAGGACGCGGCATGCGCAACCTGTTCGACCTCAGCGGCAAGGTCGCCGTCATCACCGGCGGCAGCCGCGGACTGGGGCTGGAGATGGCCCGTGCCTTCGCCGCGCAGGGTGCCAGCGTCGTCATCGCCAGCCGCAAGCTGGAAGCCTGCCAGGCCGTCGCCGACGAGCTGCAGCAGGCGCATGGTGCGCGCACGCTGCCGGTCGCCTTCCACGCCGGTCGCTGGGACGATGCCACGCGGCTGCTGGAGACGGTGCAGCAGGCCTTCGGCCGCATCGATATCCTGGTCAACAACGCCGGCGCCTCGCCGGCCTATCCCTCGCTGACGCAGATCAGCGAGGAGCTGTGGAACAAGGTGCTGGACCTCAACCTGAAAGGGCCGTTCCGCCTGTCGGTGCTGGTCGCCGAGCAGATGGCCAAGGCCGGCGGCGGCAGCATCATCAATATCAGCAGTGCCAGCGCGATGCAGCCCAGCGAACACGAGCTGCCCTATGCGATGGCCAAGAGCGCGCTGCACACGATGGCAACGGGAATGTCGCAGCTGTACGGTGGCAAGGTGCGGGTGAACACCATCGTTCCCGGCGCCTTCCTCACCGACATCAGCAAGGCCTGGCCCGCCGAGATGCACGAGCGCATCCGTGCCGGCGTGCCGATGGGTCGCGCCGGCGAGCCGCGCGAGATCGTCGGTGCGGCGCTGTACCTGGCCTCGGATGCCGCGTCCTATACCAGCGGCGCCGTCATCAAGGTCGATGGCGGCTTTGCACAGACTCGCGGCTAGGGGCCTGTTAACGCTATGGCGATCACTGCGATGCCACCAGATTTGCGGCCAGGCAAGGCGCGACGAAGGATGTTTGGTGGTTCCAAATGACTGAGGAGCAACACAGCATGGCCGCAAATCCGGTGGCACCCCGCAGGGGCGGGATCGTTTTGGCGCATGGCTGCGTTACTCGTCGCTCGTGTATGTCCAATACACCACACTCCTCGCGCCTTGCCCTGCGCCAAAACGGTCTCCGTCGCAGTGATCGCCATAGCGTTAACAGGTCCCCATGGAGATCGGCATGAATCACGGAGCACTGGATTTCCAGGTCGCGCGCGACGAGCTGCGGCGCTGCCGGCTGATCGCCACCGATCTGCCGGAGCTGCAGGAAGGCGAGCTGCTGCTGCGCGTCGAGCGCTTCGCCCTGACCGCCAACAACATCACCTACGCCGTGTTCGGCGAGGCGATGCAGTACTGGCAGTTCTTTCCCGCGCCGGAGGGCTGGGGCCGCATTCCGGTCTGGGGCTTCGCCACGGTGGAGCGCGCGCGCGCGGCGGCGATCGCCGAGGGCGAGCGCGTCTACGGCTACCTGCCGATGGCCACGCACCTGGTGGTGCAGCCGGCCCGCGTCGGCGAGACCAGCTTCATGGACGGCAGCGCGCATCGCCGCGCGCTGCCCGCCGCCTACCAGCTGCTGCGCCGCGTCTCGCGCGATCCGGCGCATGATCCGCGTCACGAGGATGCGCAGGCGCTGCTGTCGCCGCTGTTCATCACCTCGTTCCTGATCGAGGATTTCCTGGTCGACAACGCCCTGTTCGGCGCGCGCCGGATCGTCATCGCCAGTGCTTCCAGCAAGACCGCACTGGGCCTGGCCTTCCGCCTGTCGAAGAACTGCCCGCAGGGCTGCGAGGTGATCGGCCTGACCTCGCCGCGCAATGCCGCTTTCTGCGAGCAGGTCGGCTATTACGACCGCGTGCTCGACTACGCCGCGCTGGAGACGCTGCCCGCCGATACGCCGACGGTCTACGTCGACATGGCCGGCGATGGCGCGCTGCTGGCGCGCGTGCATGGCCACTTCGGTGATGCCTTGCGCCACAGCTGCATCGTCGGCGCCACCCACTGGGAACAGCGCCAGACCCAGCATGCGCTGCCGGGCCCGAAGCCGCAGTTCTTCTTCGCGCCGGCGCGCATCGCCAAGCGCAGCCAGGACTGGGGCCCGGGCGGTGTCGACCGCGCCTTCACCGCAGCCTGGCAGGCCTTCCTGCCCTCGCTGACCGGCTGGCTGCAGGTGCAGCGCAGCATCGGCACCGAGGCGCTGGAACCCCTGTACCGCGAGGTACTGGAAGGCCGCTCCTCGCCGGAGCGCGGCGCCATCTTCAGTTGGCAAGATTGAAAATGTTCGCCGCCGCCGTCGACAGCCTGCTCAACCGCAGTCTCTCTGCGCCCGACGCCTCGGCGTGGCCGGCCGGCACGCGCATGCTCGACACGCGCCTCGGCCGCGTGCGCCTGCTCGATACCGGCGGCAGCGGCCCGGTGGTGCTGATGGTGCCGGACGGCCCCAATGTCATCGAGCACCATGCCGAGGTCATCGCGCTGCTGCGTGGCCACGCACGTGTGGTCTGTTTCGATCTGCCGGGCTTCGGCTACAGCAAGCCACCATTGGCTTATGCCCATCGCCTGCAGGACGGCGCGGCGGCAGTGCTGGCGGTGATGGATGCGCTGGACATCCGCGAGGCGGCGCTGCACTTCAGCTGCGCCAACGGCCTCTACGCGATTGCCACCGCGAAGCTCGCACCGCAGCGCATCCGCCGCCTGCTGCTGTGCCAGACGCCGTCGCTGCAGAGCATGCTTGACTGGACCCAGAAGAACGTCCCGAAGCCGGTGCAGGTTCCTGTCGTCGGGCAGTTATTGGTGCGTGCCACGCGCCGGCGCTTCGCGAAGCTCTGGTATGGCATCGCATTGCCGGATGCGGCGCAGCGGCCGCCGTACCGCGCGACTGCCGACCACGCGTTGAGGCATGGCGGCTGCTTCTGCTTCGCCGGCGTCGTGCAGGGCTTGTCCGGTGCGCAGGACGCGGAACTCTCCGGCATCCGCCAGCCGGTGACGATGCTCTGGGGCGACCGCGACCGTAGCCATCGCCGCAGCCGCGCCGAGTCGCTGCAGGACCTGGTGCCGCAGGCCCGCGTCGAGCACTTCGCCGACTGCGGCCACTTTCCCGATCTCGAACAACCGCAGCGTTACGCGCAGATCGCGCTCGCTGCACTCGATGCCTGATTCCCCACTAGGAGTGTTGCCATGACCGCCACCAACCACCAGATCTGCCTTGCCGCCCGTCCCGTCGGCCTGCCCAAGGCCAGCGACTGGAATTTCACCGAGGAAGCGGCGCGCGAACCGGGCGAGGGCGAGGTGCTGGTCAAGATCCAGTACCTGTCGCTGGACCCGGCGATGCGCGGCTGGATGAACGAGGGCAAGTCCTACGTGCCGCCGGTCGGCATCGGCGAGGTGATGCGCGCCGGTGGTATCGGCACGGTGGTGGCTTCGAAGCATCCGGGCTTTGCCCCGGGCGATGCCGCGGTCGGCCTGCTCGGCGTGCAGGAGTACGCCACGCTGCCGGGGCAGCAGCTCAACAAGGTCGACACCCGCGCCGTCCCGGCGCCGGTCTATCTCGGCACCCTGGGCATGCCGGGCATGACCGCCTACTTCGGCCTGCTCGACATCGGCAAGCCGCAGCCCGGCCAGACCGTGGTCGTCTCCGGCGCCGCCGGTGCGGTGGGGCAGGTCGTCGGGCAGGTGGCGAAGATCAAGGGCTGCCGCGTGGTCGGCATCGCCGGCGGCGCCGACAAGTGCCGCTGGGTGGTCGAGACGCTCGGCTTCGATGCCTGCATCGACTACAAGTCAGAGGACGTGAAGAAGGCGCTGAAGCAGCACTGCCCGCAGGGTGTCGACGTCTACTTCGACAACGTCGGCGGCGACATCCTCGACGCCGTGCTGACCCAGATCACCCGCGGCGCGCGCATCGTCATCTGCGGTGCCATCTCGCAGTACAACAACACCACGCCGGTGAAGGGCCCGAGCAACTACATGTCCCTGCTGGTCAACCGCGCCAGCATGACCGGCATGGTGGTGTTCGACTACGCCGCCCGCTACGGCGAAGGCGTGCGCGACATGGCGGGCTGGCTGAAGGAGGGGAAGATGGTGACGAAGGAAGATGTCGCCGGCGGCGGACTGGCGGCGTTTCCGGAGACGCTGCTGAAGCTGTTCCGGGGCGAGAATACGGGGAAGTTGGTGTTGCAGGTGGGGTAGGTTGTGGGATGCTGATGAGTGGGCGTGGATCGTATCGGTCGGGGCGCGTCGGAAGCGACGGCATTGATTGATACGGTTCATTTCATTCACGGCATTTTACTGGGCTCCTTACACCAAGCTCGTTCATTCAAGCTCAACACTACAGACTCAGCTGCGGACTTGCCGTAGCTCAGCGGAGAAAGAAATACGCCGATCGGAGCGCATAGTTGGGCCTAATCTTGCCGCGCCAGCGACGCGATGAGGCTGGTTATGAGCGCCAGCAGTGGCTCGATACTCTCTGCGGTAATTTGCACCTGACCAATTGAGTGCTGGCTAGATGATACTGGTCCCTCTGTAGGCAAAAGAAGGTGCCGGGGAAACTGAGCCAAAGCTGCATTTAGCGCATCTCGCCTGGGAGACCAGAAGGTTTTAGGAAATGAAAATAACGCTGGTGACCCTCTCAGAGCGGCAATGCCGCCTTGACTGCTCGTCGAGCCGAAGTAGTAGAGCAGCGTTGCGCTGTTCGATGAGCCCTTGAATTTAAGAGGAATACCCAGAAGCGCATCGTGAACGAGCTGGGTTCTTCCTGACGCATCAGTTCGAATCAAAGAGAGAAGTAATTCGTCTTTTGCTCCCATATCGATTCCTCAGGTTTGTGTTTGCCGTGAATCAAAATGGGTTCGGCTCAGTTGGAGTCTTCAAAACCCTGCCGATGGTGAGTGATCTAAAAGATGTGTTTAGTCGCTCGTCTCTCAGGCTGCTTGGACACATCTGAATGCTCAAAATCCGAAGACGGGTTTCGATTCTGGCACCGTCTTTAAGTGGATCAGTCCAGACATACTCAATTGTTCCAGACATCAACTTAAAGTTGCTGCCGTTCTTATAGATGCACTGTTCTTCCTTGCGCTCATCCATGACGGTTGGATTTCCGTATTTCGAGGAAATCTGATTCTTGACTTTTTCGAATGCCATATCTGAGTTATCAGGTAAGCCAATATATATAGTTGTGAGGGCGCTGTTCTGGAATGTGAGGGTAATCTTAGCGGCGGAATCTAAAAGTGGAGTCACCGCCTCGCTAGTAAATCGTGTTTCTCCCTGTGCGGGCTGGTAGTACTTGTTTTCGAATGGTTCCATCGCACTCACCAAATATACGCCGTCTGACTCTTTCAGAGCCTCAACAGCTTCTTTCGTTAAGCCAAGCTTCAGTCTACCGATGCCGGTTGGCCCTGCCCCGAAAGCCGAGCCACCAATAAAGATGGCTATCAGCACCAAACAAAAGTTTAGTCTCGTCGTTTTCATATCAATGGATGCTAAGTGGTTTGCCCAATGTCTGATTGATTACGCGTACCGGAAGACGTAGCAGGTGCCTTTTGCGACCAGAAAACGCTATGTCCCCGGCGATCAGAACAAAATCTACCGGATCAAACATCCGCGGTACGACTTGGTCACGTAGGTCATTAATTCCACTGTGATAATAAATTCGGCTCGTCGGCAGAATTCATGGATGACTTGCCCTCTCCGGAGGAAAGAGTTTTCACACAGTCTGTGCGCTAATCCGCCCTACGCATAATCTGCCGTCGGTGAACGGAGGCTTGGCCATGCGACGCCTGAAGCGATTCCTGCTCGTCCTGCTGGCGGTCTCTGTGCTGCTCGGGGTCATCGCACTGGCGGTGTTCCGGCTTCCCGTGTTCGGCGGTGACTTCGATGGCGAACGCCTGCAGCGCATGCAGGCCTCGCCGCAGTACCGCGACGGCCGCTTCGACAACACACCGGTCTCTCCCGGTGGCCTCAACCTGGTCGAGACCACGCGTCACTATCTGGGCGGGCAGCAGCGCGAGCCGGGTTTCGGGATTCCGGTGATTCCGCTGCCGCCGGAGAGCCTGAAGGCCCGGCCGGCGCCGGGGTTGCGGGCCTGGTGGTTCGGGCATGCGACGGCGATGGTCGAGATCGACGGGATGCGCGTGCTAACCGATCCGGTGCTGTCGATGCGCGCCTCTCCCTTCCAGTTCGCGGGGCCGCAGCGCTTCCATCCGCCGCCGATCCCGCTGGAGCTGCTGACCGGCATCGACGCGGTGGTGATCTCGCATGACCACTTCGACCATCTCGACATGGCCACGGTGCGGCAGCTGGCCGGCGGCGGCACGCACTTCTATGTCGGCCTCGGTATCGGTGCGCACCTGCAGCGCTGGAACGTCCCGCCGGCGCAGATCCACGAGATGGACTGGTGGCAGTCGGTGGAGCTGGGCGGCGTGCGCATCCATTGCACGCCGGCGCGCCATTACTCGGGGCGCAAACGCATGGACAACTCGACGCTGTGGGCCTCATGGATGCTGCAGGGGCCACAGCACTCGGTGTACTACAGCGGCGACACCGGCTACGCGCCGCATTTCGCCGAGATCCGCCGGCGCCTCGGCACGCCGCAGCTGGCGCTGATGAAGGTCGGTGCCTACGGCGATCCCTGGCTCGACATCCACATGGACCCGGAATCGGCGGTGCGTGCGCACCAGGACCTGGGGGCGGCGACGCTGCTGCCGCTGCACTGGGCCACGTTCAACCTGGCCTACCACGCCTGGGATGAGCCGATCCTGCGCACGCTGGCGGCGGCGCAGGCCAGTGGTGTGCGGGTGGTGACGCCGCGCATTGGCGAGCGCTACGACGCAGGGCAGCCGTTCGATAGCACCGCGTGGTATCGGCGGCCCTAGCCCGCGTAGCCCGGATGCAATCCGGGAGTTCACCCCCGCCGCGCATGCCCCGGGTTGCACCCGGGCTACACTCGCTAAAAAGTCCGTTCGTGCTGAGCCTGTCGAAGCACAGGTGGATTTTCCCCACCGCTGGTCAACGAGTTACCGTCCACCCTTCGACAGGCTCAGGGCGAACGGCAACTTAATCACCACTTCCATGGTGGTTTATCTCTAGCGCCGGTGCATGGATTACCCGTTGCGGGCTCCATGCAGAATGCTCATATTCACTGACATGGAAATCTTCCATCTGGTCCGCGATCAGCCGCGACGCCGGCTCGACGCCCTGCAGGGCCTGCCCGACGAGGGTTATGTCTGGCTGGATTTCGTGCGCGGCCGGGACGAGGGCTGGGACCTGTGGCCGCGCCGGCTGCTGGGACAGGAGCTCGATCCGCGCCACATCATCGACAGCCACGATGCCGTGCACAAGTCGTTCTTCGACGTTACGCCGCATTACGACATGCTGATCTTCGAGGAATGCGCGCCACCGGGCGGCTCTGCGGCGATTGAAACCGGCAGCGTCGCCTTCTTCATGTTCGAACGGCTGCTGCTGACGGTGCATGCCGCCGACAGCAAGGGATTCCTGGAGTTGGCTGTCAAGTTCGGCGAGGGCATGGTCCGTTCGCCGGGCAGCGTGCGCGTGTTGGGCGAGGTGCTGCTCGATCACGTGGTCGACCACTTCGTCGCGATGACGGAGGACTTCAACCGCGACCTCGACGAGTTGCAGGAAAGCCTGCTGGACCCGAGGAGTCCGTTCAACGACTGGCAGCAGTTGCTGGCCGGCCGTCGCGATGCGCGGCGCATCGAGTGGGTCTGCAAGAGCCAGCTCAAGGCGCTGGAGCGCTGGCATCGCCAGAGCGGCTTCGCATGGACCAACCCCGAGGAAACCCGGCTGCACGATCTCAGCGAGCACCTGGTGCTGGTGCGGGACACCGCGGCCGACCTCGAGCGCCACATCGAGGCAGCCGTGCAGATCCACTTCGCCACCACCGGCAACCGCACCAACGAGATCGTGCGCACGCTGACGGTGTTCTCCGCGATCTTCCTGCCGCTGACCTTCCTTGCCGGCGTCTACGGCATGAACTTCAAGGAAATGCCGGAGCTGACCATCAGCTTCGGCTATCCGCTGCTGCTGGTGGTGATGGTGCTGATCGCCGTGCTGCTGCTGCGGGCTTTTCGCAGACGGGGTTACTTCTAGAAAGTTTCAGGGCCGACTCAAGCGGGCAGGGAAGCGGCCGATAAGGACAATGCCCCGGACTGGCGTGCGACGGAGTGGCTATGTCGCCGCTGACGCATGCCGCCGCGGGCCGGGAGCGGGTGCGCAGATGATCGAAGACCAGGGCAGCAGTGCCAGTGGAGCCGCCGTTCCCGGCAGGCTCGGCTGCGGCCCTCGGCGGAGGTCGGCGCGATGACCCGGGCCAGTCCAGTCGGGCCGCAGCATATCGGTCGCTTCGAGGTCGAGCGGCTGCTGGGCCATGGCTCGCAAGGCGAGGTCTACCTGGCCAGCGACCCGCGCCTGGGCCGACGGGTGGCGATCAAGACGCTGCGCCCGAGCACGGATCGCGGCGCGAGCCTGCCCGAATCCCTGATGAAGGAGGCGCGCACGGCGGGCGCGCTGGCCCATCCCAATATCGTGCCGGTGTTCGAGTGCGGCGCGTTCGGGGCGTCGCCCTTCGTGGTCTTCGAATACGTACCGGGACAGACGCTGAAACACCTGCTGGCCAGCCAGGGCAAGCTGACCGCCCCCGCGGCCGTGGTGATGATGAGCCAGATCCTGGCCGGCATGGCGCATGCCCACGCCGCCGGCGTGGTGCATGGCGACCTGAGTCCGGCCAACATCCTGATCGCGTCCTCCGGTGCGCCGCGTGTCACCGACTTCGGTATCGCCGCGATGCTCAATGAGCGGCGCCCCGCAGGTGCAGCGCTGACCGGTACGCTGCGCTACATGGCTCCCGAGCGCTTCCAGGGGCAGCCCGCGGCGGCCCGCGGCGATGTCTTCGCCCTCGGGCTGCTGTTCCACGAAATGCTTGCTGGCGCGCCTGCCTTTGCCGCCGACAGCGAGTACGGGCTGATCTACAAGCTGCTGTACGAGCCGACGCCCTTGCCCTCGCAGCATGCCAGCGGCATCGACCCGGCGCTGGATGCGATCGTGCTGCGCGCACTGGAGAAGGATCCGGCACGCCGTTACGCCGATGCCGGCGAGATGAAGCAGGCAGTGGATCGCATCCGTGTGGCAACCGCCGCCGCCGGCTCGGCGCCGCTGCAGCAAGAGGCGGTGCACGGCACGGTCGACTTCCTGCTGCGGCGCATGCGGCACAAGAGTGATTTCCCGGCGCTTTCGCACCGGCTGGCCGAGATCAACCGCATGACAGCGGACGATTCGCCGGCCAGCGTACGTCAGCTGACCAATTTCGTGGTCCAGGATTTCGCGTTGACCAGCAAGCTGCTGCGCCTCGCCAACCAGGCGAACACCGGCCGCAGCGGTGTCACCAGCATCAGCGTCGCGATCCGGCTGCTGGGCTTGTCGCAGCTGCGCGTGATCGCCACCGGCCTGCTGCTGGCGGCCCCGGCCGAGCAGTCGCCGCGCGATCCGCAGATGCTGGAGGCGATCAGTGGCGCCTTCGTTGCCGGGGTCATCGGCTGGCATCTCGGGCGGCTGGCGCAGGTGGATGGGCCGGAGGAGCTGTTCCTCTGCTCGATGTTCAGCCGCCTTGGCGAGATGCTCACCATCCACTACTTCCCCGACGAGTACGCCGAGATCCGGCGACGGCTGTGCGAGGGCGCGCCGGACGAGGCCGCCGTGGTGCGCGACCAGCTCGGGCTCGGCTACGAGGAGCTGGGTGTGGAGATCGCCCGGCACTGGAATTTCCCCGAGACCATCCTGAGGGCACAGGTTTCATTGCCGCCGGGCCCGGTGCCTGCGGCGCGCAACCGCGGCGAGCGCCTGGCCCACTGCGCCGGCCTGGCGCGGGAGCTGTGCCAGCTGGCACGTCGCCGCGGCCCGCTGCGCAGCGAGGAAGCACTGGCCGCGCTGCTGGCACGCTATGCCGATGCCGTGCCCTGCACGCGCGAGCAGCTGCGTCCGCTGCTGCAGATCGCGCTCGGCGTTGCGCAGCAGTACTGCCGCATTGCCGGCATCGAGGGCCGCGGTGGAGACCTGATCGATGGTCTCGAAGCCTGGTGCAAGCCACCGGCTCGCGCTGTAGCGACGACACCCGCCGCCTGAGGTCTCGCCGGCAGGGGTACCGGAGCCAGTACTCGGGGCAGGCCAGCGTTGCCGCCGCTACAGGGTCATTGGTGGGCAGACGCCCGGTCTGCGGGCTCTAGGGAGACTTGCCCAGGCTATCCAGCCTCTCGTTCAGGCGTCCGATCCTTGCCTTGTTGGCCTTGATCCTTGTTTCGTACCGGGCCGCCACGACCGGCACTTCGCCGGTGGTGCCCGCCGGATTGCTGTTGGCGTAGCGCCCGTCCTCGCGAGACTGCGCGAGTTCCTCGTCCATCTGGCGCTGCAGTTCGAGGTTCTCTGCCTCGAGCGTGCGAATCCGGTGCCGGAACTCCGTGGCTTGGCTTTCCTGCTCCGGGTTCGCCGCAGGTTCACCCATCGAAGCTGCCTCAGGCGCAGGAGCGGAGCCGGAGTGGACGCGCACTTCCAGCCGGTTTTCATCGGACCTGGCGCCGGGGCAAGGCAGATCCTGGAAGCTGGTCCTGCCGTTGATGTTGCACTTGAAGGTGGCGGCGCCGGCACCCGTGGCATGCATGGCCATCAACAGTGCTGCCAGTGCTTTCGAATTCATGGTTTTCCTTGGCCTGTCCCCGGGACGGTCACGTGGTCGTGGGCCCCGATTCTAGGCAAGGAAGGCCGGTCATCCAATGCGTCAGTGGTTTGACATTGCCGATGCCGACGATCTGCGCCTGCCTGCGGAGTGCGATCCGGCCATCCCGGCCGCCGGATCGCTCCCGCCGTCCTCATCTCAAGGGCAGGCCAGTGTCTCCGTCGCCGGCATGCCGTTGCAGCAGCCGTTGCCGCCGCTGCAGGCCTGGATGCGGTACTTGCTGCCTTCGTCGCAGGCGCTGTACGCGACGCCCGTGTAGGTCCACGCGCCGGTACCACCGGTGGCGGGGCAGGCGTTGCGGATCT
>DATILC010000366.1:0-6013 GCA_035476855.1 Solimonas sp.
GCACCAGCAGCGGCGCCTGCGGTCCCCAGCCGAGGCGGGTGAAGCGCGGCAGCAGTTCCAGGCCGTGGGGGTTTTCGCTGAGCGGGTGCAGGGCGGCCGGGTCGTTGGTCAGCCACAGCTGCAGCGCCTGGGCCAGGCGCGGCAGTTCCTCGGCCAGGCTGCGCCCGACGGCGATCGGCCGGCCCAGCAGGCGCCGCGCGCCGGCATTGACGGTGCGCACCTGCAGCTGGTGGTCGACCACCAGCACCCCGGTCTGCATCGCCTCGATGATGCTTTCGTTGAGGCGCGACAGGTTGGCGAACTCGCTGCCGACGCGCTCGGCGATGGCCTCGCTGCGGCGGGCGCGCTGCGCCATGGCATTGGCGGTGGCGCCGGTGGCGAAGAAGATCAGTCCGAGGACGCCGGTCTGGGTGTAGTCGCCTGAATCGTAGTGCAGGGCCTGCATCTGCCGCAGGGTTTCCTCGCCGAACATCGCCAGCGTGCCGATTGCGGCCTGCAGGACCGCCATGCGGCGGCTGAGGATCAGGCTGCAGCCGACCGCCGGGGTCAGCAGCAGCACGCCCAGGCCTTGGGGCACGCCGCCGGTGGCGTGGACCAGCCAGGTCACCATCGCCGTGTCGGCGACGAAGTGGATATGCGCCTGCACCGACAGCCGCGGCAGCCGGTAGACCACCAGGGCCAGCAGCAGCAGGGCGACGATGGCGTAGCCGTAGCAGGCCCGCTGGAAGCTGGCCTGGGCGAACTGCTGGAAGAAGTTGGCGGAAAAGCCGCTCTGGTACATCACCAGCAGCAGGATCACCAGGGCCAGGCGGTACAGGCCCAGCGCCGAGAGGACCTGCCAGTCTTCCGGCCTGGGACTGGCCGCCGGTTCGGACCTCATTCGTTGCAGCGGCCGCAGCGTCCGTCCTGCGACAAGGCCTTGGCCGGCAGGTAGGTGCCGCAGCGGCTGCAGCGCGCCATCGGCTCGAACTGTTCCTGCGGCGGGCGTTGCTGCAGCTGGCCGCGGCGCAGGTGCTGGAACAGCCGCCAGGCGATCCAGGCGATGCATAACAACAGGAACAAGCGGACAATCATCGTCTCGGAAACCCGCGGTGGTGAGGCCGGCATTGTAGATCGGCGTGGCAATTCTGCCCGGTGACCCGAGATTAAGTATCGAACATGGATGACATTGGCAAGCGCTTGCGTCGCAGCGCCGGTTCCGCGCCGGCGCCTCGTCCGAATGGTGTTTTGCCTTCGCAGGGTTGCTGCGCGAAAATGCGCGGCCCTTTGGTTTGACCGCCCACCTACCTCTCTACGGGGAACTGCATGAATCTGCACGAGTATCAGGCTAAAGAAATTTTTGCGCGTTACGGAATTCCGGTCCCGCAGGGGCAGCTGGCGGCAAGCCCCGAGCAGGCGCGGGCGGCAGCCAAGCAACTGGGCGGCGAGAAGTTCGTCGTCAAGGCGCAGGTCCATGCCGGCGGCCGCGGCAAGGCCGGTGGCGTCAAGCTGGTCGAAGGCTTCGATGCCGTCGAGGAAGCTGCCAAGAAGATGCTGGGCCAGCGCCTGGTCACCAAGCAGACCGACGCGGCAGGCCTGCCGATCAACACGGTCTGGGTCGAGAAGCCGTCGGGCATCGCCCGCGAGCTCTACGTCGCCGGCCTGGTCGACCGTTCGAAGGAGCGCATCGTGTTCATGGCCTCCGCTGCCGGCGGCATGGACATCGAGGAAGTGGCCGAACACACGCCGGAGAAGATCAAGCGCATCTTCGTCAATCCGGCTGCCGGCCTGCAGCCGTTCCAGGCGCGCGAGCTGGGCTTCTTCATGGACCTGACCAAGGAGCAGGTCGACCAGTTCACCAAGATCATGATGGGGCTGTACCGCGTCATCGTCGACCTCGATGCCAGCATGGTCGAGGTGAACCCGCTGATCGTCACGACCGAGGGCAATGTCATGACCCTCGACGGCAAGCTCAACTTCGATGCCAACGCGCTGTACCGCCAGAAGGAGATCGCCGGCATGCGCGATCCGGCGCAGGAGGACGAGGCCGAGCGCGAGGCCAGCAAGTTCGACCTCAACTACGTGACCCTGGACGGCGACATCGGCTGCATGGTCAACGGTGCCGGCCTGGCGATGGCGACGATGGACATCGTCAAGCTGCACGGCGGCCGTCCGGCCAACTTCCTCGACGTCGGTGGCGGCACCACGGCCGAGAAGGTCACGGAAGCGTTCAAGCTGATCACCCGCACGCCGGACGTCAAGGCGATCTTCATCAACATCTTCGGCGGCATCGTCCGCTGCGACCTGATTGCCGAGGGCATCATCCATGCCTGCAAGCAGACCGGCCTGAAGATTCCGGTGGTGGCGCGCCTGCAGGGCACCAACATGGAGAAGGGCCGCGACATGCTCAGCGCCAGCGGCCTGAAGATCACGCCCGTGAGCGACCTCACCGAAGCGGCCAAGACCGTCGTCGCCCTCGCCAAAGCCTAAACCGGAATCCCCTCCATGAGCATCCTGATCAACAAGTCCACCAAGGTCATCTGCCAGGGCTTCACCGGCAAGCAGGGCACCTTCCACTCCGAACAGGGCATCGCCTACGGCACCAAGCTGGTCGGCGGCGTCACCCCGGGTCGCGGCGGCAGCCAGCACCTCAACCTGCCGGTGTTCGACACCTGCCATGACGCCGTCGCCGACACCGGCGCCGACGCCACCATGATCTACGTGCCGGCGCCGTTCGCCGCCGACGCGATCCTCGAAGCGGCCGATGCCGGCATCAAGGTCATCATCTGCATCACGGAAGGCATCCCCGTGAACGACATGATCAAGGTCAAGGCCACGCTGCGTTCGCAGTACCCGAACTCGGTGCTGATCGGCCCCAACTGCCCGGGCGTGATCACGCCGGGCGAATGCAAGATCGGCATCATGCCGGGCCACATCCACAAGCCGGGCAAGATCGGCATCGTGTCGCGCTCCGGCACGCTGACCTACGAAACCGTGCACCAGACCACGCAGAACGGCCTGGGTCAGTCGACCTGCGTCGGCATCGGCGGCGACCCGGTGCGCGGCCTCGGCTTCATCGAGGTCCTCGAGCTGTTCGAGAAGGACCCGGCGACCGAAGGCATGATCATGGTCGGCGAGATCGGCGGTTCCTCGGAAGAGGAAGCGGCCGAGTACATCAAGGCCAATATCAAGAAGCCGGTCGTCGCCTACATCGCCGGCGTCACCGCTCCGGCGGGCAAGCGCATGGGCCATGCCGGCGCGATCATCTCGGGCGGCAAGGGCACGGCCGACGAGAAGTTCAAGGCGCTGGAAGCCGCGGGCGTCAAGACCGTGCGCTCCCCGGCCGACCTCGGCGCAGCGATGCTGTCGCTGCTGAAGTAAGCCGCAACGCTGTACGAAAAAGGCCCGCGCAAGCGGGTGAGGCCGGCCGGATGTCCAGTGGACATCCGGCCGGCTGAACGCCCGGCCATGGATGGCCGGGCCGGGGGTTGTTCAGGTCACTGCAGTCTCGCCATGGATGGCAATCCCTCGGGCTGGTCGGCCCGTGCTTCGACAAGCTCAGCACGAACGGACTTTTCTTTTCCCCCTAATCGAAGCGGTAGCCGGAGTGCGTCGCCTCGCCAAGCAGGTGGTGATAGCAGCGCTGGCCGGGAGCATCGCCGCCAGCACCGGACACGACCATCAGCGGCAGCAGGTGTTCGGCGCGCGGATGGCAGGCGCGCGCGTCCGGCGCGGTTTCCCATTCGCTCAGCAGCTGTTCGCGGCGCTGCGCATCCGGCGTTGCCACTGCCGCCGTCAGCCAGTCGTCGAAGCGCCTTGAGCTGCCCGCAATATCCGGCACGCCGCTGCCGAGCATCGCGCGCAGGTTGTGGTAGCTGAAGCCGCTGCCAAGGATCAGTACGCCCTCGTCGCGCAGCGGTGCCAGCGCGCGGCCCACGGCCAATTGCTCGGCGGCATCGAGGCGCGTCGTCAGCGACAGCTGCACGGTCGGGATGTCGGCCTGCGGCACCGCCAGCAGCAGCGGGATGAACACGCCATGGTCGAAACCGCGCTGCGGGTCGGCGCCGCAGGCGATGCCCTGTGCCGCCAGCAGTTCCTGCACGCGCTGCGCCAGTGCCGGGTCGCCGGGCGCCGGCCAGCGCAGCTGGTAGGTGTGCGGCGGGAAGCCGCCGTAGTCGTAGAGCAGCGGCGGCTGCGTGCCGCTGGTGACGGTGGGACGGGCTTCCTCCCAGTGCGCGGAGATCACCAGCAGCGCTCGCGGTCGCGCCGGCAGCAGCGCGGGCAGGGCGCGCAGCCAGTCGCCGAGATGGTCCCAGAACCCCGGCGGGTCCCAGTCCATGAAGAAGCCGGGGCCGCCGCCATGGGGAATGAAGATGGTGGGGAAGCGGGAACTGTTCATCGCGCCATCATATAGAGCGGGCCGGCAGTACTTTCGTTCAGAGACCGGTGGCGCCATCCATGGCGAGACGTCGGCTCGCCCAGCTGGCCCCAGCCCGGCCATCCATGGCCGGGCGTTCGGCGGGATGGATGTCCACTGGACATCCATCTGTTTCCGCCTCACCCGCCGCCATGGGGAATGAACAGGGTGGGCATGCGCACGTTCATGGTGCACAGCATACCCAAGCCGGATGCTGCCGCGCTGCACGCTTTTCCGGGATAATCGCGGCATGGCCCCACAATTGAAGTTCGCGCTGGCCCAGCTCAATCTCTGGGTCGGCGACATCGAAGGCAACGTCGAGAAGATCATCGCGGCCAGCGCTCGCGCCCGCGACGAACTGCAGGCGGACCTGGTGGCCTGCCCGGAGTTGTCGCTGATCGGCTATCCGCCGGACGACCTGCTGCTGCGCTCGGCGATGCCGCGCGCGATCGAGGACGGCGTGCAGCGGCTGCTGGCCGAGGTGCGCGGCATCACGCTGGTGTTCGGCTTGCCGGAATACGCCGACGGCGTGATCTACAACGCCGCCTTCGTGATCCGCGACGGCGTCATCCTGGCGCGCTACCGCAAGCAGCAGCTGCCGAACTACGGCGTGTTCGACGAGCGCCGCCATTTCCGCCCGGGCCATGCGCCCTGCGTGTTCGAGCTGGGCGGGCGCCGCATCGGCCTGACGATCTGCGAGGACATCTGGCTGACCCAGCCGGCGGCGCAGGCACGCGATGCCGGCGCCGAGATGCTGATCAACATCAATGCCTCGCCCTACCACGCCGGCAAGACCGGCGAGCGCCGCCGCGTGCTGGACTCGCGCGTCGCCGAAACAGGCCTCGCGATCCTCTACGTCAACTGCGTCGGCGGCCAGGACGATGTGGTGTTCGACGGCGATTCGATGGTGGTGCGCTCGGACGGCTCGCTGGCCTTCGAGGCGCCGCTGTTCGAGGAGAACGTCTTTGCCGTGACGCTGGAGGCGGGGCGCTTCAGCCAGGCGCCGCGGCGCCCGGACCTGCCGCTGGAGCAGGTGGTGTACCAGGCGCTGGTGCAGTCGGTGCGCGACTATGTCAACCGCAACGGCTTCCCCGGTGCGCTGGTCGGCCTGTCCGGCGGCATCGACTCGGCGCTGGTCGCGGCGATCGCCGCCGACGCGCTGGGCCCCGAGCGCGTCTGGGGCGTGTCGATGCCCTCGCGCTACACCATGGACATGTCCAACGACGATGCCCGCATCCAGGCCGAGGCGATGGGCATCCGCTATTCGACGCTGCCGATCGAGCCGGCCTTCAAGGCCTTCAACGAGACGCTGGCCGAGGCCTTCGCCGGCCGGGCGCCGGACCTCACCGAGGAAAACCTGCAGTCGCGCTCGCGCGGCATCCTGCTGATGGCGCTGTCGAACAAGTTCGGCAATGTCGTGCTGACCACCGGAAACAAGAGCGAGATGGCGGTGGGCTACGCCACGCTCTACGGCGACATGTGCGGCGGCTTCGCGCCGATCAAGGACGTCTACAAGACCCTGGTGTTCGCGCTGGCGCGCTGGCGCAACACGCAGTCGCCGGTGATCCCGGAGCGCGTCATCACGCGCCCGCCCTCTGCCGAGCTGCGCCCGGACCA
>DATILC010000367.1:0-5058 GCA_035476855.1 Solimonas sp.
TTCATCAAGCAGTAGTGGCCATGATCGACCCGCGTCCCTCATCCGGCGCCTTGCGCCACCTTCTCCCGGAGGGAGAAGGAACACTTTCCCCCTCTCCCATCGGGAGAGGGGCAGGGGTGAGGGGCGCCGGTCGGCAAGCACACCAAAGTCCGATCGCGCACGACGCGACGACCTGAGGAGAAAGATATGCACGACAAGATTTCCGCCGAAGAGCAGGCCATGCTCGACAAGTTCCTCGCGGACAACCAGCTCTGGCTGGGGCCCGATCCCGAGATCATGCGCAACCACAGCCTGACGCCGCGCTCGAAGGCCGAGGACGAGATCCTCAAGAAAGGCCTCGACACGCACCAGGTGCACCACGTGCGCGGCCTGATCAATGCGGCGCTGTCCGAGGCCTTCACCATGGTCAACCAGATGGGCGCTGCCCCCGGTGCCAAGTGGGGCGACCTGGTCACCGGCATCTACACCGCCCAGGGCGACCTGGCGATGATCGCGCCGCACGGCATCATCGCCTTCGCCGCCTGTTGCTTCTATCCGATCCGATTCATCGTCAAGAACTGGATCAACGACCCCACCGTGGGCGTCCACGACGGCGACGGCTTCATCCATAACGACGCGCGCTACGGCGGTGTGCACAACACCGACCAGTCGATGATGATGCCGCTGTTCTGGAAGGGCGAGCTGATCTGCTGGCTGTCCTCGACCATCCACGAGGGCGAGAACGGCGCCTGCGAGCCCGGCGGCATGCCGGCGGCGGCGGAGAGCAAGTACGACGAGGGCATCAAGATGTCGCCCTTCAAGGTGGTCGAGAACTTCCAGCTCAAGCGCGATCTCGTCACCTTCCTGCAGAACTCGGTGCGCGATCCGAAGCTGCAGCTGGAGGACATGAAGGTCAAGCTGCATGCGGTGATGCGCCTGCGTGAGCGCATCATCGCAATCCTCGACCAGTTCGGCCGGGAGGCGCTGATGGGCACGCTGCGCCTGCACCTGGAGGACACCGAGACGGAGATGCGCCGCCGCATCCGCGAGCTGCCGGATGGCACCACGCGCGTGCTGCAGTTCATGGACTCCTCGCTGCGCGAGAACTGCCTGCAGAAGATCTCGCTGGCGATCACGGTCAAGGGCGACCGCATGATCATGGACTTCCGCGGCACCGCGCCGCAGTTCATGAACCGTTCGGTCAACACCAACATCGCCTCGTTCAAGGCGGCGCTGTGCACCGGCCTGCTGCAGAACATCTGGCCGGACCTGCCGCACACCATGGCGGTGCTGTCGCCGATCGAGATCCTCAGTGACCGCAACTCGATCATCGATGCCGAGGGCGAGATGCCGCAGGCAATGAGCCTGATGCCGATGTTCAAGGCCTGCGTGGCCTGGACCATCCCGATGAACAAGCTCAACTACAGCGTGCCGCATCGCTACTCGGCGGTGATCGCCTCGCAGTACGACCAGGCTGCGACCTTCATCTACGGTGGCCTGACCCAGCACGGCGACGTCACCGGCAACTTCTGCGCCGACATCAACGGCAACGGCCAGGGTGCGCGTTCCCATGCCGACGGCGAGCACAGCGTGTCGCCGGTGTTCGGCTTCATGTGCGACTCCGGCGAACACGAGATCTGCGAGGAGGACACGCCGATCATCCGCCTCGGCGCCCAGCGCCTGGCCAAGGACCGCATCGGCTTCGGCAAGTACCGCGGCGGCATGGGTTACGAGCAGATCGCCACGGCGCGCGGCTCGGCGATGTGGGGCTTCATGACCGGCTGCGAGGGCTCCAAGTTCCCCTCGGCGCAGGGGCTGTTCGGCGGCTATTCCTGCCCGTCCTACCAGCTGATGAAGATCAAGGGCATCAACATCTTCGAGGAGCTGCGCAAGAACCCGAAGGTGGTCGAGGTGTTCGACATCGTCAGGCTGATGAACGAGCGGCCGATCGCGAACGGCAAATACAGCAGCAACGACATGGGCATGACCTTCGAGCTCTGCAACGAGGGCGAGATCTACATGATCTGCCAGGGCTCGGGTGGCGGCTACGGCGACGTACTGGAGCGCGATCCGCGGCTGGTGATGAAGGACCTTGAAGAGGACCTGATGTCGCATGACATCGCCCGCGACATCTACAAGCTGGTGTACGACGAGAAGACCCTGGTCGTGGACGAGGCCGCCACGCGGCAGCTGCGGGACGACTATCGCCGCGAGCGCATCCGCCGCGGCAAGCCCTTCGACCAGTTCTGCAGGGAGTGGGTCACGCCCGAGCCGCCGGCGCAGATTCCCTACTTCGGCAGCTGGGACAACCCGAAGGAGATCTACGCGACCACCATGAGCCAGCGCGTGAAGATGCCGGCCGACCAGCTGCAGGGCGCGTTCATGATCAACCCGAAGGACCTGCGCATCGCCGAACTGGAAGGCCGGCTGGAGCAGCTGCAGGTGCAACTCGACGATTGCAGGGCCAAGGCCTGAGGAGGCGGACATGACCGACTATCGCAAGCTGTTCTCGCTGGAGGGCAAGGCCGCGCTGGTGACCGGCGGCGCGCGCGGCATCGGCGCGGCGGTGGCCGAGGCCCTGGCCCAGGCCGGTGCCGCCGTGCTGGTCACCGACGTGCTGGAGGGCGCGGCGCGGGAGACGGTCGAGCGCATCCGCAAGGCCGGCGGCCGCGCCGAGTTCCAGCGCCACGACGTCGTCGACGAGACGCAGTGGGAGCAGGCCATCGCCGCGGCGGTGAAGGCCTTCGGCAAGCTCGACGTGCTGGTCAACAACGCCGGCATCGAGACCGCGGCGCTGCTGTCGCAGTGCACGCTGGACGATTTCCAGCGCGTGATGAACGTCAACGTCAACGGCGTGTTCCTCGGCCTCAAGCACGCGGTGCGCGTGATGAAGCCGGGCAGCTCGATCGTCAACCTGTCCTCGGTCGCCGGGCTGATCGGCACCACCGGCCATATCGCCTACCACACCTCCAAGGGCGCGGTACGCCTGATGAGCAAGGCGGCCGCGGTGGAATGCGCGCAGCTCGGCAGCGGCATCCGCGTCAACTCGGTGCACCCGGCGATCGTGCAGACCGACATGGGCACGGCCTTCATCCAGCATGCCGTCGACCTGGGCCTGGCGCCGGATTACGCGACCGCGGAGGCCGCATTCAAGGCCGGGCACCTGCTGGGCCTGGGCACGACCACGGACGTCGCTGCCGCGGTGATCTACCTCGCATCCGACGCCGCGCGCTGGATCACCGGCACGGAACTGGTGCTGGACGGCGGCTATACGGCGGTTTGAGGCGACCATGCCCGCCCTCGACGACCTGCTCGCCAGCCGCAAGGCCCTGTGGCTGGACTACACCGACTACGCCGCGGCGCTGCTGGCCAACGGCGCGGTGCCCTGGCTCGATGCCGGAGCGGCCGTCGCCTGGCAGCGCAAGGCGCAGGGCTTGCTGAAGTCGGACGTGATCACGCTGCCGGTCGCCGCGGTCTGTGCGGCCTGGATCGACACGCATCCGGCGCTGCGCGAGGCCATGGCGGCCAAGCGCCGCGCCGTCGTGCCGCTGAAGACGCTGCTGGCCGATGAGGGCTTGCGTACGCAACTGGTCGAGCTGGCGGCGGGACTGCGTGCCTGCTTCCCGTCGCTGCCGTTGGCGCTGGCCGTGCCCTCGCCGCGGGAGTGGGTGGCGCAGGCGTACCGGCAGGCGCACGGCAGCGAGGTCGAGGTCGGCGAGGACGAGGCTGACAGCGCGGCGGTGTACCTGGCCGACTTCCTGCGTGCCTTCGGCGAGGCCGGCGTCGACGCGCTGCTGTTGCAGGAGTCGGCAGCCAGCGAGCCGGAGGTGGCCGAGGCGCTGAGCTGCTACCAGCCGGTGCTGAACGTCGCCGCGCATTACCGCTGGGACGTCGGCCTCGGCGCGCCGGGTGGCCGCTACGCCGGTGGCGCGGCGGGCCTGGGCTTCGTCGTCGCGCCGCGCGCGCTGCCGGGTACGCGCGCCGGCTGCATCGTGCCCGAGGATTTCTGGACCGGCGCGGCACCGCCGGACTGTCCGCCGCATGGCTTCCGCTACGCGGTGATCCCGCCGGGCGCGCAGCCCGAGGCGGTGCTGCAACGGCTCGCGGTGCTGCACTGATGAACCGGCCCGAATTCCCGCTGCAGGCCGAGCATCTGTTCTCGATGGCGGCCACGCTGCAGTCGCCGGCCGAGCTGATCGGAGCGGTGCCCGAAGGCATCCGCCTGAACTTCTATGTCGTCGACGGCCATGTCGAGGGCCCGCGGCTGCGCGGCCGTCTGCGGCCGGTCGGCGGCGACTGGTTCACGCTGCGTCGCGACGGCATCGGCCAGCTCGACGTGCGCGTGACCATCGAGACCGGGGACGGCGCGCTGATCCAGGCGACCTACGAGGGCATCGGCGACTGCGGCATCGACGGCTACGAGGCTTTCCTGCGCGGCGAGCTGCCGCGGGTGCTGCCCTTGCGCACGGCGCCGACGCTGCGCACGGCGCATCCCGATTATCAGTGGCTGCACCGGCTGTCCTGCGTCGGCCTCGGTGAGGTCGACCTGGAGCGCTACGAAGTGCGCTACGACATCTACGCGGTGAGCGCGGGGAAATGAACACATGATCCAGGAAGGCGAGCTGCTGTGGAGTCCCCGCCCGGAGTTCGCGCAGAACTCCGGCATCGCAGGCTACCTGCGCTGGCTGGCGCAGGAGCGCGGGCTGAAGCTGGCTGACTACGATGCGCTGTGGCGCTGGTCGGTGGATGAGACCGAGGCGTTCTGGGCCTCGGTCTGGGATTACTTCGGCGTGATCTCGACGACGCCCTATACGCGGGTGCTGGACCGCCGCGAGATGCCGGGCAACCGCTGGTTCGAGGGCTCGCAGGTCAACTACGCCGAGCACCTGCTGCGCCACGAGGAGCGGCTGGCCTCGCAGCCCGTGTTCCATCACCTGTCCGAGACGCGGCCGCTGGCGCAGATGAGCTGGGGCGAACTCGGCCGGCAGGTACGCATCCTGGCGACGCAGCTGCGCGCGCTGGGCATCGGGCCCGGCGACCGCGTGGTGTCCTACATGCCCAATGTGCCGGAGACGGCCG
>DATILC010000368.1:0-16783 GCA_035476855.1 Solimonas sp.
GATGGCCAGTATGCCGCTGACACTTGGCACGAAACGATAGAAGAGGCGGTTTCCTGTGCGTCCAGGACCTTTGGAATAGAGCCCAGTGAGTGGAAAACCTGACAGCGGCTGTAGCTCGCAGGATGCGGAGAGCCTGCGAACCGCATCGATCGCGATTGATACGGTTCATTGCATTCACCGCATCCTACGACCCGTGAACCGCGTCAGTGCAGCATGCCGCGTGGGCTGAAGTCCACCCTACCCCCACTGACTGCGGAGACTCGCGTTGGTACTGCCGCTCAATAGCGCGTAGGGTTGAACCGCGTGTAATCCCTGTCGCAGCTTCCCCTTCCCCGGGACGCCTCGTCCGCCCTTGCACGACCTCAATGGTCTGCAGGAGTGCGGGACATGATTAGTCCACCAGAAACCCTTGCCGCTCTGCGCCACTGCAGGGCTCTCTGGTCCCGCGCCGCATGCTGGAGGCTCTTCACATGAAGCTGACAGCGCGCGCCTCTGTCGAGATTCCGAAACCCGCCGATGGAGTGTTCGACTTCGCGACCTCTTGCGAAGGCTTCCCGCGCTTCATCTGGGCATACGGACCGATCCCGGGAATCACGCGTGCCGAGATGGTGGGCGGACAGGCCCCGAGGGCAGGCGCGGAACGCCACATCCACATGACCGATGGAAATGTCATCGAAGAGGAGCTGCTCGCCTACGACCGCCCTTCACGGCATCGCTATCGCTGGATCAAGCCGCCCGCCTTTCCCTTCTCGCTGATCGTCCGCACTGCGGAGGGCGATTGGCGATTCACGGAGGCGAACGGGGGGACACGCATCGACTGGGACTACACCCTGGAACTGACCTCGCCCCTCATGTTGCCGTTCGCGGCGCCCCTCCTGATCGTCTTTCGGCGCTGGATGCAGCGGACGCTGCTGCGCGCGCGCAGCGTTCTCACGGCGGATTGAGCGAGCGTAGCCCGGGTGAAACCCGGGGCCACTCTCTCGCCGCAGACGACGCTCCTGGATTGCATCCGGGCTACACCGCCAGGCGCTGGCTCCCTACGCCTCCACCGCCACTGCCCTCGCCTCGACCTTCTGCTGCTTCTGCTTCGACGGAATGAAGCTCATCGCCCGCTCCGCCAGCGCGGTGATCGTCAGGCTCGGATTGACGCCGAGGTTGGCGCCCAGCATCGAGCCATCGACGACGTAGAGGTTTCGGTAGCCGAACACGCGGTTCTGCGCGTCGATCACGCCGCGCTGGGGTGAATCCGACATGGCGCAGCCGCCCATGCAGTGCGCGGTCATCGGCACGTTGAAGAAGATCTCGCTCATCGAGCTCATCGGGATACCGCCGGTTGCCTTCGCCGCCTTTTCGGCAAATGCGTTCGCCTCCGGGATGAAGGTGGGGATCGGCTCGCCCTCGCTGACCATGGTCTTGCCGAAGGGCCACCACCAGCGCCGCTTCCAGCGCATGTCGATGTGGCCGTCGAGGGTCTGCATGCACAGGAAGATCACCGTCTCCCGCGCGAAGCCGAAGGGCAGCAGGAAGCGCAGCGCCTTCAACGGGCTGGCGAGCAGCAGCTTCAGCACCGCGGCGAGCCAGTACAGCGGGCGCGTGACGCCCGGCTTGCCGCCGGTGAGCATCGTCAGCAGCGTGCCCATGGAGTCCGAGCCGCGCGGGTAGCGCACCGCCTCGATGTGGGTGTGCTCGTCGATGTAGATGCCGGAGCCGATCGCGACGCCCTTGGACATGTCGGTCTTGCCCCAGGGATAGCGCACGCCGAGGATCGACTCGGCATTGGTGCGCACGCGCTTGCCGAGTTCGTCCGAGATCGCCGGCAGCGAGCCGATATCCTTGAGGCGCATCAGCAGGCCCTGGGTGCCCAGCGAGGAGGCGGACAACACGACGTTGCGGGCGAGGTAGCGGCGCGGCTTGCGGAACAGGCCGAAGGTCGGCGCCACCGTGACCTCATAGCCGTCGGCGCCATCGATACCGTTGAGCGGTCGCACGTCGATGACCCTGGTCTCGGCATGGACCTGCGTGCCGAGCTTCTCGGCGAGGTAGAGATAGTTCTGGTCCAGCGTGTTCTTGGCGCCGTGACGGCAGCCGACCATGCAGCCGCCGCAGCCGGTGCAGGAGCTGCGCTCCGGTCCGGCGCCGCCGAAGTAGGGATCGGGGTAGCGCGTGCCCGGCGCGTCACCGGGCTTGCCGAAGAACACGCCGACGTCGGTGCGGTAGAAGGTGTCGCCGACACCGGCCGCCTCGGCCATCTTCTTCAGCGCATGATCGGCCGGGCCGAGCAGGCGGTTCTGGGTGACGCCGAGCATGCGCTTGGCGGTGGCGTAGTGCCCGGGCATCACCGAGTCCCAATCCTCGAGCCCGGACCAGGAGCCCTCCGACCAGACCTTGGGCGGCGGCACCAGCAGGGTCTGCGCGTAGGTGATCGAACCGCCGCCGACGGCATTGCCGTGCAGGATCATCACGTGCTTGAACATGCGCAGGCTGAGGAAGCCGCGCAGGCCCAGCACCGGTGCCCAGAGATAACGCCACAGCTTCCAGTTGGTCTTCGGCAGGTTCTCCGGCGTCCAGCGCCGGCCCATCTCCATCACGCCGACCTTGTAGCCCTTCTCGCTCAGGCGCAGCGCCGAGACGCTGCCGCCGAAGCCGGAACCGACGATGAGGTAGTCGTAGTCGTATTTCATGTTGTACTCCCGGGACATCTGAAGAATCCGTTCGTGCTGAAGTCCTGAGCCTGTCGAAGGATCGAAGCGCGGGCGGATCCCCCACAGTCCGTCAACGGATTGCCGCCCACCCTTCGACAGGCTCAGGGCGAACGGCAATCTGATCCGTCATTGCTCAGCCGCGCAGCTCGCGGCGCAGGATCTTTCCGACCGGCGATTTCGGCAGCGCCGCGATGAACTCGACGTGGCGCGGCACCTTGTAGCCGGTGAGGTTGCGGCGGCAGTGCTCGATCAGCGCCGGTGCATCGAGCGACTCGTCGCGGCGCACCACGAAGATCTTCACTGCCTCGCCGGTCTTGTCGTCCGGCACGCCGATGCAGGCCGATTCCAGCACGCCCGGATGCTCGGCGCAGACCGCCTCGATCTCGTTGGGGTACACGTTGAAACCGGACACCAGCACCATGTCCTTGACGCGATCGACGATGTGGAAATAACCCTCCTCGTCCTGCCGCGCCATGTCGCCGGTACGGAAGTAGCCGTCGGCGGTGAACACCTTGGCGGTCTCTTCCGGACGCTGCCAGTAGCCGCGCATCACCTGAGGGCCGCGCGCGCAAAGCTCGCCGGCCTCGCCAACCGCCACTTCAGCACCCTGCTCGTTGCGGATCGATATCTCGGTCGAGGGCAGCGGCAGGCCGATACCGCCGCGGAAGCCCTTGCTGTCGACACGGTTGATCGTCAGCACCGGCGAGGTCTCGGACAGGCCGTAACCCTCCAGCAGCACGCGGCCGGTCACTTCCTGCCAGCGCCGCGCCACCGCAGGCTGCACCGCCGCGCCGCCGCCCATCGACATGCGCAGCGAGGAAAAATCCAGGTCAGCAAAGCCCGATGTGTTGAGCAGGCCGTTGTACAGGGTGTTGACGCCGGTGAAGACCGAGAACGGGTGGCGCGCCATGGTCCCGACCACGCCCGGCAGGTCGCGCGGATTGGAGATCAGCACCGTGGTGCCGCCCATGCGCAGCATGTACAGCAGGTTAAGCATCAGCGCGAAGATGTGGTACAGCGGCAGCGCGGTGATCGCGGTCTCGCGCGACTCCTGCAGCACGCCGCCGAACCAGGCGTCGATCTGCGCGATGTTCGACAGGATGTTGCCGTGGGTCAGCTCCGCGCCCTTGGAGACGCCGGTAGTGCCGCCGGTGTACTGCAGGAAGGCGGTGTCGCCCAGGCCCAGCTCTATCGTCGGCAGCGGGCGCATCGTCGCCAGTGCGGTGGCCAGCGGCAGGCGCGTCTCGCCGGCCCAGGCACCGGACGGCGCCGGCAGTGCCGCCGCAGGCACCACGATCACCGTCTGCACCGGCGTCTCAGCCAGCACCGCGTCCAGCGTGGCGAGGAAGGGCTCGGCGATCAGGATCGCGCGGGCACCGGAATCGCAGAGCTGGTGCTTGAGCTCGCGCGGCGTGTACAGTGGATTGACGTTCACCGCCGCGCAGCCGGCGGAGAGGATGCCGAGCACGGCCACCGGATAGGCGCTGATGTTCGGCATCATCACGGCGACGCGTTCGCCGCGTGCCAGGCCCAGGTCGGCGGTGAGGAAGGCGGCCAGTCGCTCGGCATGGGCGGCCAACTGGTAGTAGCTCAGCTGCTCGTCGCCGCAGACCACCGCGATGCGCTCGGCATGGCGCCAGCAGGCCTCGGCCAGCAGATCGGAGACGCAGGCGGCAGCCGGCGTGGCGATCGTCGCCGGGACACCGGCGGGGTATTGGGACAGCCAGTCCCGGCGGACGGCGCTGGGCAACGACATGCAGTTCTCCTCGATGAACGCCCCTCTGCGGGGACGATGCATCATCGGAAAATCAGCCCGCGCCACGCGCCGAACAATAGGTGGGTTTTCGGCCCCGCCCTGCTACCCGAGCGCCCCTGCCGAAACGCGAAAAGGCCCGGTGCAGTCAGTGCACCGGGCCGCGTCACTGCGATAGTTTCAGGCGGCCTTCCTGCGACGCACCGGCTGCAACAGCTCGGCTTCCAGCTCCTCCAGCGCCTCGCCGCAGTAGACCGCGATGTGCTGCATGTGCGGCAGGGTGTCGCGGCAGCCGGTGAAGCCGAAGTTCAGCGTGCCGGCGTAGCTGTGGCAGGTGATGTTCAGCGCCTGGCCATGCGAGGGCACGCTGACCGGATAGGTCGACTCCAGCCGCGCGCCGCGCAGGTACAGCGGCTCGGTCGGGCCCGGCACGTTGGAGATGATGACGTTGAAGATCGGCCGCGCATGCGCGCCGATCCCGGTCAGCATCTGCGCCGTGTACGGCGCCAGGAACAGCACGGTGTACTGCTGGATCGCACTCTTCGGCAGGCTTTGCAGGTGCGCCTTGGCATCGCGCGTCGAGGCGGCGATCTGCTGCAGGCGCTGGCGCGGATCGGCGATGTCGGTGCCCAGCGTCGCGATCATCATCGAGATGGCATTGCCGCCGCTGTCGTCGTCCTTCGGCCGCACCGACACCGGGATGCCGGTGGTCAGCGACTTCGACGGCAACTCGCCCTGCTCCAGCAGGAAGCGCCGCAGCGCACCGCCGCAGACCGCCAGCACGATGTCATTGAGCGAGCAGTCGCCGGCCTTCGCCAGCTTCTTGAAGCGGTCCACCGTGTACTGCTGCGTGGCAAAGCGGCGCTGGCCCTTGACGCGATCATTGAGGCGCGAGGATGGCGCCTGGAATGGCACCAGCAACGGATCGGCCTTGCTCACTGCCGCCTTGAACAGGCGGCGGAAGGCGCGAGCCACATCGGGCAGCGACTGCACCTGGCTGCGCAGCTGCTCGAACGGACCGCTGGCAGCCTCGACGCCGTAGGCAGACTCGCCGGAGGATTCCTTCTGCGCGCGCGGCATCGCCCAGAACAGCGGCTGCTCCAGATCACCGGCGTCGGTCACCAGGCAGCGATGGATCAGGCGGGTGCCGCTGACGCCGTCGATCAGCGCGTGGTGCAGCTTGATGTAGATCGCGAAGCGGCCGTTCTCCAGGCCCTCGACCAGATGGAACTCCCATGGCGGGCGATTGAAGTCGATCGGGTTCGAGTGCAGGCGCGCGACCAGCTGTCCCAGCTCGCGCTCGCCGCCCGGGGCCGGCAGGGCCGAGTGGCGCACGTGGTATTCGAGATCGAGATCATGGTCCTCGACCCAGGCATGGCCCAGGCTCTTGAGCTTCGGCGACTGCAGGCGCAGGTTCCAGGGCTTGTGGAACTCGCGGCCGGCGCGCAGCTCGGCCACCAGCTGGCGGCAGAAATCGGCCGGGGCGCCCTTGGGCAGCGAGAAGATCATCAGGCCCGCGACGTGCATCGGGGTCTCGCGGGTTTCCATGTACAGGAAGACCGCATCCATCGGGCTCAAGCGCCTGGCTTTCATGTTCTTTGTTCCGGGTATGGCCCCGCCATGCGGGAGACGCGGCTGGGCATGGTCAGGATTGTCCGGGTTGGCTCCAGGCAATGCCCCTAACTCTTGTTGGGATTTTTGGCCGGAACGCGATCTCGATCAGGGGACGGTGCGTGTCAGGTCGGAAATCATGTTTCAGCGCCGCGACATTCCCGCAACACCAGCGGCCTCTAGGGTGTGCGCACGGTACCCCCGCCGTAGAGCACACCCCCGGAGTAGAACCATGAGCACGCTCAAAGCCGCACCCCTCGCACTTGCCATGGCCGCTGCCTGTGGCGCGTTTTCCGCCCAAGCTGCGACCGAGTACTCGAAGGCATCCCCGACCACCGACACACTGATCCAGCTCCGCCTGCAGGCCGCGCTGCTGGCCCAGAACGTTCCCGGCATCTCGGTATCGGTCAGCCGCCACGGCGAATCCATCTGGGCCGGCGCGGTCGGCAAGGCCGACGTCGCCGGCAACATCGACCTGGCCACGACCATGCGCACGCGCATCGGCAGCGTCTCGAAGGCGATCGTCACCGGCCCCGGCGGCTATCGGATGCTGGAGCAATCCGGGCTCGAACCGAAGCAGACGCTGGTCTACGGCCCGACCGGACTCCTCGGCACCGACTATGACGCCGATATCGCCGACGGCGTCCGTCGCTACTCGCCGATCGTCGAAGTCGACATCTCCTCCAACGACAGGACCCACACCTGGTACGCCAACGGCACCGTCAGCATCGGCGCAACCAACAACCTCGCCCAGTACGAAGCGCCGAAGCCATTCACGACGCCGACCAACTGGCGCACGATCGACATCCGCGGCATCGCGATGTCGAAGAACAACACGGTCTACACCTGGGTAGACAACGCCCGCAACGGATCCACCGACGCGCCGAATCTCTACGTCTACCAGGGCACGCCGACCGATCTGGATGCCATCACCAACGCCGGCACCGGCAACCTCGGCGACATTCTCAGCAACTCGGCGCCGCAGGTGACGCTGCCGTCCGGCTACACGGCCTATGACATCGTCGGCATCGCGATCGCGAAATCCAACGACCACGTCTACGTCTGGTATGACGACGGCATGGTCAGCGAGGGCACCTCCACCAACTTCGCGGCCTACGCGCAACCTGCCAAGTTCACCACTGCCGGCGGCAGTGGCGGCCTGCCGCGCGACATCCGCGGTGTCGGCATCGCCGCCAACGATCGCGTCTACACCTGGTTCGACAATGGCAAGGCGTCGATCGGCTGGAGCCGCGATCTGGACGCTTATCTCGCGCCGTACACCTACACGCTGCCGTCGCTCACGGGCGTTCCCGACTTCGTGGCCCAGTACGCCACGATCACCGCGCAGAACCTGCTCGACCACCGCTCCGGCTTCACCCGCTCCGGCGACGCGAAAGGCGCGGCGGTGATGTTCAACACCGACGAGGAACTGTTGTCGTACAAGCAGGTACACCAGCATTTCCTGCGCACCCGCAAGCTGTCCAACGTACCGGGCACCCGGACCCGCTATTCCAATCACGGCCTCGGCATGTGGACCCTGCTGGTCGAAGCGCACACCGGCATCCGTTTCGCCGACTACATGGAGGCCTTCCACCTCAATCCGATGGGCGTGGGCGACAAGATCATGCCGCAGGGTGACACGCTCGATCAGTTCGATGCGAAGGGCTACACCGCATTGGCCGGCATCCAGCAGTTCGCGGAGATCCCGGTCGCAGCCTCGACCACCGGGCTCGCCGCCGGCGGCTATCGGGCCACCACCCGCGCGCTGGTCCAGGTCATGGAATGGCTGACGCGCAACTACAGCCTCACCTGCATCAACGAGATGGGCTGGGACGCCGACGACGGCGTACTGAGCCACAACGGCAAGATCAGCGGCGGCGTGGCGCTGGTGACGATCGTGCCGACCGGGTTCAAGAGCGCGGCGAATCTCGATGTCGGCGGCCTGCGGATCGCGATCGCGGTGAACAGGGAGACCAGCGACCTCAACTGGCTGTACGCGCTGCGCAACGAGATCGGCGACCTCCTGGCCAGTGTCGGCCCGAAAGTCCCGCCGCCGTCGCCGCCGCCCCCGGTCGGCTCGGGTGGCTTCAAGCTCGCCTGCCAGAGCAAGTAATCCAGGCACGCTGGATCAAGAGGGCCGCGACGCGAGTCGCGGCCCTCCTTGCTTGTGCCCGCTTTCAGCGTCACCGTATCGGGCCCCAGCCATACCGGAGAAATGACGATGTCCAGCCATCGCATTTTCGCAACAGCGTTTGCAAAGGTCTATCCGCTGTACGTTCAAAAAGCAGAACGCAAGAATCGCACGAAGGATGAAGTCGACCGGATCATTTTCTGGTTGACGGGCTATGACCAGGCGGGACTACAGCAACAGATCGAACAGGAAAGCGATTTCGAAGCCTTCTTCGCCCAGGCCCCGGCCATCCATCCGAATGCTTCGCTCATCAAGGGCGTCGTATGCGGTGTTCGCGTGGAGGAAGTCGAAGACCCGCTGATGCAGAAAATCCGCTATCTGGACAAGCTGATCGATGAGCTGGCGAAGGGCAAGGCGATGGAGAAGATTCTGCGGTCATGATTCTGGTTTCATGACGGCGACAAGGTGAGCGCCGGCACCGCGGCCGACTGCCGTGCGCGCAGATGCTTGCCGGGCAGGAACCGGCCGTAGCCACGCGACTGGCCCAGGTCCGCGGCGTAGCCCTGCCCGCGTTCATAGGCAATGCGGCCGTTGATCAGCGTGGCATCCACCGCGGCATCGTTGCGATTGACCAGCCGCACGAGCCCCAGCCCTTCGGCCTCGGCCTCCGCCACGCGATCGAGTTCGTCGGTGAGGCCTTCCGGATTGACGATCACCACGTCGGCGCGGTCGCCCACGCGAATGTAGCCGGCGTCGAGTCCGAACCAGTCGGCCAGTTCACCGGTGAGGCGATGCACCGCGGCACCGGTATCCATGAACGGCTTCCCGGCGAGAGCGGCGTCACGCACGTACTTCAACGTGCGTAGCGGGAAGTTGTAGAAGGCCAGGGCTCGAAGGTGCGCGCCAGAGTCGGCAAAGCCGACCTGCGTGCTCTGGCTCTTCAGGAACTTGTGCATGATCTCCGGCCGCTGGTTTGCGGTCAGGGTGGTCCAGCGCAGTTTCTCCCGGTAGAGGATGCACAGGTCGAAATAGGCATCCACCCCGTCCTTGCCCTGCGCCTGCCCGATCTCGACGAAGTTCTTGCCGATCAGGCTCTGGTCGGGGCAATCCACGACATCGGCGTCGCCGAAATCGCGGTTCCACAGGCCGGCGCCAATGGCGCGCTTCAAGTCCCTCTTGAACAGCGCGCGGAATACCGGATCCTTGATCTTCTCGTACTGGTCATCCTTGCTCTTCAGATGGCGCAGCATCTTGCCGCCGGTGAATTCCTCGAACATGACCCAGTCCAGGCCGTCGCAATACAGGCGCATCGGCACGGGCAGCATCTGCCAGCGAAAATCCGCACGCAAGAACTTCTGCGCCATCCAGCCGGAATACCGCGTCAGTACGTGAAGCCAGGGCTGCGACTTCATGTCCATCGCAGTCAGCAGCGAGGTCTTGAGCCTGGTGCGGAACCAGCCCATGGCGTGCCACAGGAAGCCGGCCATGTTGATCTTCCCCGCTGCGTCCGGCGCGCCCTGCAGCACGCCACCACGGCGGCGCAGGATGCCGAACAGGCGCCCGAACTCCGACCAGCGTGCGAACGTGGAAGGGAGCGGACGGGACCAGGCGACGTCGCCATCCACGCGGTCGAATCGCGTGGTCATCACCGACAGGCCCAGCATGCCGGCATCCAGCGCTTCGTTGAGCTGGTCCTCCATTTGGCGCAACTCGGACGGGGTCGGCTCGATCCTCTGCGTCGCGCGGTCCATGCCCATCACGGCGACCCGCAGGTCCGAGTGGCCGACGAAGGAGCAAAGGTTGGGTCCCAGCGGGTGCTGATCGTAGAACGCGCGGTAGTCCCGGGCGTTGTTCCAGGTCTTCTTCTCATGCAGCAGCGGAATCACCTGCGCGCGGGGAATGGCTTCGACGCGGGTGAACAGGTCCGAGCTGTCCTGCGGGCCGCTGTTGATCATGGAGAGCGAGCAGGAGCCGATGGCCACCGTGGTGATGCCGTGGCGCACGGATTCCTTCAGTGCCGGCGCAGCGATGACCTCGGCATCGTAGTGCGAATGGGGCTCGAGAAATCCCGGCGTGACCCAGCGGCCGCTGGCATCGAACACTCGGGCGCCGGTTTCATCCAGGGCCTCGACGCTGACGGCGGTGATGCGGCCATCGCGGATGCCGAGATGCCGCGGCACACCCGCTGCGCCGCTGCCGTCGAAGTACAGGCCATTCTTGATGACGATGTCGAAACTCATGGTGTTTACCTTCCGGGGTTATCCGATGACGGGTCGGCGAAGCTGGGGCTAGCTGCGCGGATGCGCGCGCAGGTAGGCGAACATCTCGTCGGTCCAGTTGCTTGGCCACCTGCCGTGGTTGACGACGCCCAGCGTGAAGCCCATAGGGTTTGCGAAATAGCCGGACGGATCCTGCGGGTTGCCGTAGTCGCCCTGCGGGTTGGTGCCGCAAGCGGCGTCGCAGGCGGCGACCTGGGTTTGCGAGCCGTCGATGATCACGTCGTGGATGTCGGTGACCCCGGCCGCCTGCAGCTGTGCCTGCATTGCCACACTGTTGGGGCAGCTGCCACCGGCGTCGCAGGCGTTGTAGATGTGCATGATCGGCACGCCTGGGTGACTCACCTGGTGCTGCGTGTCATCCCCCGGGAAGCTCCTGACCGCATCCTGCTTGCAGGGATCGTTGCTATACGCGAAGGGGCTCGGCGCGCTGTACACCGCAGCCGCCGCGACATGGGAACGGTTGAGCGCATACAGGATGCCCATGGAAGCGCCGTTCGAATACCCGACGACGTAGACGCGGTCGAGATCGACCTTGCCGGTTGCGATGACCTCCGACGCGAAATGGTCGATGGCAGCGGCGTCGACGTTGATCGGAAACTCGCTGCCATTGACGCGACGCAGCGGATCCAGCTGGCGGTACCAGTTGTCCCAGCCGATCGCGTTGTCGATCGGCCAGCTGTAGAAATGCTCGGTCGTGCGGCCCGCGGGCGCCACGAGGATGAAGCCGGGGCGTGCCGGGTCACCGCTCAGATCCGCGGTCTCAAGGCCATCGAGCACGTTCGAGAGACCGAGCGAAACATCGCTGGTAATGACCGAGGCATGCAGGTAGATGATCAGCGGCAGCTTGTGATCGGCAGACGCGCTTGCGGGCTCAAACAGGCAGGCCGTGCGCGCCGTGCCGTCGGCATCGGTCCACCCCTCCATCGCCACGCCGTTGACGAGTCCGAGACAGGTCTGCGGGGTGAGGTCGTTGACGACCGGAGTGATGCTGCGCGGCGTAGCGCCGAACGGCGTGCACTCGCTGCGCGTCACCGGAATGTTGCTGCCGGGCGTGGCGCCGGTATCTGTCTCTGGCGCGCCGCTGTTGCTGCATGCCGCCATCGCCAGAACGCTTGAAAGGACCCACAGGTTTGCTCTGTTCATGGGCCCACTGTACGCCGGCTTTTCTAAAAAAACAATATCGTCTTTTTAGAATAACGAGTATCCTCGGCAATGAGGTTCCCGCCCCGGCCCCGCACACCAATGAAGACACCCGCGAAATCAAAGGCTTCACGTCCAGCGACGTCTCCAGAAAAGCCCTCCCGCCTGCCGCGGGGGGTGAACAGCCTGCCCAAGCGCGAGGTTCAGAAAAGACAGCGCGCCCGGCTGGTTCACGCGATCGCACGCGCTGTTGCCGAGCGCGGCTATGCGGACACAGCGGTCAGCCACATCCTCGCTCACGCGGGCGTGTCCCGAGCGGCTTTCTATGAGCTGTTCAAGGACAAGGACGAGTGCTTTCTTTACGGCTACAACAGGGTGTCCCGCGCTCAAATTCAGTCCCTGGCGGAGGCAATCGCGGGGGCCGGCTCGCTGCCCGAGCAACTTGCCGCCGGTGTCACCGCCTACCTCCAGGTTCTCGACCTCGACCACACGATGGCGCGAGCATTTGTCGTTGAGGCAGAAGCAGCCTCTCCCGCCATCCGGTCCGCGTTTTCAAAGGTCGTGGACCAGATCGAGGGATTGATCCGCGATTGGTTCGAGCGCGTCCGGGGTGCTTATCCGGAAGTCCCGGCCTCAGCCGAACTGGCATTTCGAGCCTTGCGCTCGGGCCTGACGGGGACGCTGATCGGAATGGTCAAGGAAGGCGCTCCGCGATTGGCCAACGATGCGAATATTGTTTCCACCTTCGTCCTGGCCACACTCGGCCTGTATTCATGGGCGAAGCAAGCCGAGGGCGGTGACGTCCCGACAGGTCCCCCTCGCTGATGGCGAGGGGCAGCGTCAATGTCCGTTTCTGAGGAACCTCACGATGACTCCCGACATTACCCCGGTCATTACCGCCTTCGAACGTTCACCCGATGGCGGCAAGGGACTGGCGCGCGATACGCGTGTCCGCTGGGCGCTCGAGGAAGTAGGCCAGCCCTACGAGGTCCGCCCTGTTTCGTTCCGCGCGATGAAGGAACCCGCGCATCTGGCGCTGCATCCTTTCGGCCAGATTCCGACCTATGAGGAAGGCGATCTCGCCCTGTTCGAGACCGGCTCGATCGTCTTCCATATCGCCGGGCGCCATGCGGGCCTGCTGCCGGATGACGCCGATGCACGGGCACGCGCGATCACCTGGATGTTTGCCGCGGTCAACACGGTGGAGCCGCCGATCCTTGAACTCGCAAATGCCCGGCTGCTGGAGGGCGACAAGCCCTGGAGCAGGGAGCGCCTGCCTCTGGTCGAGGATCGCGTCCACAACCGGCTGGGCCAGCTATCCGTTCGCCTTGGCAAGACCGACTGGCTCGATGGAGCGTTCAGCGCGGGCGACCTGATGATGGTGTCGGTGCTGCTCAGGGTGAAGCCATCGGGCATGCTGAACGAATTTCCGAGTCTGGCCGCCTATGTCGCCCGCGGCGAAGCGCGGCCCGCCTACAAGCGGGCTTTCGATGCGCAACTGGCGCTGAACACTGGCAAGCCACCGACTGGCTGATGGAGTTCCGGGGCGGGTCACTGATCCGCGGCCCTCCTTCCTGCGTCTGCTTCTGCGGGGTGGCTACCCCAGCCTCACAGCATGAAAACGCAGCCGGCGTAGCCCGGATGCAATCCGGGAGCACTGCCGCGAGAGTCACCCCGGGTTGCACCCGGGCTACGTTCGCTACCCCAGCCTCACCGCATGAAAACGCAGGTGGTCCTCGATGAAGCTGGAGATGAAGTAGTAGCCATGATCGTAAGCCTCGTGACGCCGCAGCCGCAGCGTTTGTCCCGACGCGCGACAGGCCTCCTCGAACCGCTCCGGCAGCAATTGCCCCTGGTGCAGGAATTTGTCCGCCAACCCCTGGTCCACCAGGATCTCCGGGAACAGCGGCCCGCCCGCCGCAGACATCAGCGCGCTGGCGTCGTGGGCCTTCCAGGCTTCGCGGTCCTCTCCCAGGTAGCGGCTGAAGGCCTTCTCGCCCCAGGGGCACTGGCTGGGCGCACAGATCGGCGCAAAGGCCGAGACCGAGCGGTAGACGCCCGGGTTGCGCAGTGCCAGCACCAGTGCACCATGCCCACCCATCGAATGGCCGAAGATGCCTGTGCGCGCTGAGTCGGCCGGGAAATTTTCCGTCACCGTCGCGTGCAGTTCGTCCAGCACGTAGTCGTACATGCGGAAATGCGCCGACCAGGGGGCTGCGGTCGCGTTGAGATAGAAGCCGGCGCCGCTGCCGAACTCCCAGTCGTCGGATTCCCCGGCGATGCCGGTATTGCGCGGGCTGGTATCGCAGCTCACCAGCATCAGCCCGAGCTCCGCCGCCACCCGCTGCGCGCCCGCCTTGATCATGAAGGTCTCTTCCGTGCAGGTCAGGCCGGCCAGGTAGAACAGCACCGGCACCCTGCCCTGGCGCGCCTGCGGCGGCTGGTAGACCGAGAAGCGCATCGGCAAGCCGATGCTCGTGGAGTGATGGCGATAGAAGCCCTGCTTTCCGCCGAAGCAGCCATGCTCGGACAGCGTCTCGATGCTCATGCGCGATCCCGGCTCAGAACACCACCACGCTGCGGATCGACTTGCCCTCGTGCATCAGGTCGAAGCCCTTGTTGATGTCCTCCAGCTTCAGCACGTGCGTGATCATCGGGTCGATCTCGATCTTGCCGCCCATGTACCAGTCCACGATCCTTGGCACGTCGGTGCGGCCGCGCGCGCCGCCGAAGGCCGAGCCCTTCCAGACCCGCCCGGTCACCAGCTGGAACGGCCGCGTCGAGATTTCCTTGCCCGCCTCCGCCACGCCGATCACGATCGACTCGCCCCAGCCGCGGTGGCAGGACTCCAGCGCCTGGCGCATCACCGTCACATTGCCGGTGCAGTCGAAGGTGTAGTCCGCACCGCCCTGGGTCAGCGCCACCAGGTGCTGCACGAGGTCGCCCTCGATCTTCTTCGGATTGACGAAATGCGTCATGCCGAAGCGGCGGCCCCATTCTTCCTTGTCGTCGTTGATGTCCACGCCCACGATCATGTCGGCGCCCACCATGCGCGCGCCCTGGATCACGTTCAGGCCGATGCCACCCAGGCCGAAGACGATGACGTTGGAGCCCGGCGTCACCCTGGCCGTGTTGATCACCGCACCCACGCCGGTGGTGACGCCACAGCCGATGTAGCAGGCCTTGTCGAAGGGTGCGTCCTCGCGGATCTTCGCCACCGCGATCTCGGGCAGCACGGTGAAGTTGGAAAAGGTCGAGCAGCCCATGTAGTGGTGGATCGGCCGGCCCTTGTAGGAGAAGCGCGTCGTGCCGTCCGGCATCAGGCCCTTGCCCTGCGTCGCGCGGATCGCGGTGCAGAGGTTCGACTTGCCGCTCGTGCAGGTCTTGCACTGCCGGCATTCCGGCGTATACAGCGGGATCACATGGTCACCCGGCTTGACGCTGGTCACGCCTGCACCCACCTCGCGCACGATGCCCGCGCCCTCATGGCCGAGGATCGAAGGGAAGATGCCCTCGGAGTCGAAGCCGTCGAGGGTGTAGGCATCGGTATGGCAGATGCCGGTCGCCATGATCTCGACCAGCACCTCACCGGCCTTGGGGCCATCCAGGTCCAGTTCCACGATCTCCAGGGGCTTCCTGGCTTCGAAAGCGACAGCGGCGCGGGTCTTCATGGCGTGCTCCGGGGGCAATAGAGGGGCGGACTTTGACCGATTCAGGCGCAGGGGGAAACCTCCTCCCTGCTTCCGGACTCCGCGGTGGCCGCAGCAGTTTCCCGGATAAGCCCAGCCTCGCATCGCGATCAGCGGCTTGCCGGCGACGACCTCTGCCAATGTTGCGAGTCAGGCAGCACCAGACGTCTCCAGGACGGCAATCTTCCAGCGCCGCTGGCGCAGGCCGCATTTCGGGAACACTGCCACGAGAGTTGCCCGGGGTTTCGCCCGAGCTACGCTGGCTTGGGGACAGTCGCCCACCAGCCCGATGCGGCTATCTGATGCCGCGACAGTCCATCTGAAAGCAGACATTCGCGGCCCGTGGTCCTTCCCGTCACTCAGCGAGCCGACGTCGATAGCTGAGGGGTGCCACTGATTTCCAGCGCTTGAACGCCCGGCTGAACGCCGACGGTTCGGAGTAGCCGAGTCGCTCGGCAATCTCCTCGATGCTTAGGTCCGTACCCGACAGCAGCTCCTCCGCCATCACGCCACGGACTTCGTCCACGAGGCTTTCGTAGTTCGTCGCCTCGGTGGCGAGGCGACGGCGCAGGGTTCGCGGGTTGATGTCCAGCTCGGCGGCGATCTGCACCATCGTCGGGATCGCCGCCGGTGTGCGAGTCAGGCGATCGCGCACCTGTCCGGCCAGGCCGCCGCGCAGGCGATGGCGTTCGAGGAGCCGCCGGCATTCTTCCTCGCTGGCGCGCAGCGTCTGTGGGTTGCTCTGTGGCAGCGGGATGCGCAGCAGCTCGATCGGCACCGTGGTTTCGTCATGGGCCTGGTCGTAGAGCGGGGTCACGCCGAGCAAGTCTTCAAAGCGGGCGGCATAGGGCGGCGCGGCGCGGCGGAAGCGCAGGGCCTTCACCGGCAGGCGGTGGGGTTCGAGATCGCGTTGCAGCGTGATCAACGCGGCGAGATCGCGCTCGACGAGAAAATGACGAAGGTCTTCGGGCAGGTCGGAGTCATCCAGTCGCAGCACCGCTTCGTCCGCAGTCAGCAGCGGCTCGATCCGGCAGTAGGCAGCGGTCAGCCGGATGTAGCGCAAGCCCAGCTGCACGGCGTCGTGGAAGTTCGGGCTGCTGAGCAGGGCGAACCCCCAGATCCCGAACGCACTGATGTGATGCCGGCTACCCGCTTCCAGCGCGAAAGGCCGGTCGGGCCCGAGCACGTCCAGCGCGTTGCGGATCACCTGCAATTCCTGCCTCGCGTCGATGCGCGCCTGGGGCGCGTCCAGCAGCGCGCGCTCGATGCCGCTGTTGCGCAGACAACGGCTCGCGTCGACGCCGTAACGCTCCGCCACCGCCAGCAGGATGTGGAGGCTGGCCATGGGGCGCGGGATATCCCAGTACGGTGTCTTGCCGCCCACAGCTGTCCTCAAATGTCAGATCGCGGCCAATGGTGTCATTCACCAATGGCAATGTCGAGCCTAGTCTGTGCCTCGTACCCCACGAGACCCCGAC
>DATILC010000369.1:0-19556 GCA_035476855.1 Solimonas sp.
GATGTACGCGAGGCCGCAAAGGTCGAGGAGGCGCTGAAGGCCGCGCATGCGCAGTTCGGCGATATCGACGTGCTGGTCAGCGGCGCCGCAGGCAACTTCCCGGCACCGGCGCTGGGCATTTCGCCGAATGGCTTCCGCGCGGTGGTCGAGATCGACCTGCTCGGCAGCTTCCACGTGGTGCGCGCCGCCTTCCCGCTGCTGCGCAAGCCCGGCGCCTCGGTGATCCAGATCTCCGCACCACAGGCCTACAACCCGATGGAATTCCAGATGCACGTCTGCGCCGCCAAGGCCGGCGTCGACATGATCACCCGCGTCGGTGCGATCGAATGGGGGCCGGCCGGCGTGCGCATCAACTCGGTGGTGCCCGGCCCGATCGCCGACACCGAGGGCATGACGCGCCTGGCACCCAACGAGGAAGCGATGCGCCTGACCACCGAATCGGTGCCGCTGGGCCGCTTCGGCAGCAAGCAGGAAATCGCCGACGCCTGCCTCTGGCTGGCCTCGCCGATGGCCAGCTATGTCACCGGCGTGGTGCTACCGGTGGATGGCGGCTGGTCGCTGGGCGGCACCAGCGTGGCCAGTGCGGGGATGAAAAAGGCGCTCGCGCAGAAGTAAGCGTCGGGACAACGAAAAAAGGCCGGATCGCTCCGGCCTTTCTTCTGTACCGCGGTTCGCTCAGGCGATGGCGGTGACGTTCTCCGCCTGCAGGCCCTTCTGGCCCTGCGCGACGTCGAACTGCACCTGCTGCCCCTCCTGCAGCGTGCGATAGCCATCCCCCTGGATCTGGCGGAAATGCACGAACACATCGTCACCGGCGCCACGCTGGATGAAGCCATAGCCCTTGGCGTTATCGAACCACTTCACGGTACCGCTCTCGCGATTGGACATACCTGAACCCTTCCCCCTGTCTCTTCGTATCGAAGCGGCCTGATCTCCTCATGCCGCGCACCCTGGGCACTGCCCGCCTGAACTCTAGCGAACCTGATTTCACGAATCGACCTTGCAGCGCAGCAATTCATGCACGGTTCACCAGGTGCTGATCTATCATTCGCGCAGCCAACAACAATCGAGGACGCCCCCAATGCCCCGCCACCTTCCTGTCCTCGCTGCCGCGGCCATCGCCGCCGCCTTGATCACGGCCTGCGCCACCTCGCCCACCGGCCGCACGCAGCTGCGCCTGGTTTCCGATGCCGAGATGGACCAGATGGGCGTCACCGCCTTCCAGCAGATGAAGACCAAGACGCCGACGACGCAGAACGCCAAGACCAATGCCTACGTCAGCTGCGTCGCCAATGCCCTCACCCGCGAAGTGCCGGGCGGCCGCCAGTGGGAGGTGCAGGTGTTCGAGGACAAGCAGGTCAATGCCTTCGCCCTGCCGGGTGGCAAGATCGGCGTCTACACCGGCCTGCTGAAGGTGGCGACGAACCAGGACCAGCTGGCGGCGGTCATCGGCCACGAGGTCTCGCATGTACTGGCCGGCCACTCCGCCTCGCGCGTTTCCAACCAGATGGCCTCGCAGCTGGGGGTGTCGATCCTCAGTGCCGCATCCGGCGTGAATGCCGACATGATCGGCATGGGCGCCAACCTGCTGCTGATCCTGCCGTTCTCGCGCGGCGACGAGACCGAGGCCGACGTCCTCGGCGAGGAACTGATGGCCCGCGCCGGCTTCGATCCGCGCCAGGCCGCCGAGCTGTGGCGCAACATGGCCAAGGCCAGCAGCGGCGCACCGCCGCAGTTCATGTCGACCCATCCGGCCAACGAGACCCGCATCAACGACCTCAACGCGCACCTGTCCAAGGCGATGCCGCTGTATGAACAGGCCCGTTCGCAGGGCAAGACGCCGCGCTGCTCCTGAGGACAGGGAAGAACGAAAGAACTAACCGCCGACGAAGTGGCAGGCCACTGCCCGCCCGCGATGGAGTGACTTCAGCGGCGGCAGCTGGCGCGTGCACAGCGCGTCGGCCATCGGACAGCGCGAGGTGAAGACGCAGCCCAGCGGCGGATTCAGCGGGCTGGGAATCTCGCCGCGAGCCACCAGGCTGCGGTCGCCCAGGTGCTGGCCAGGCACCGCCGCCATCAGCGCCTTGGTATAGGGGTGCAACGGCTGCGCGAACAGCTGCTCGCGCGAGCCCTGCTCCATGATGCGGCCCAGGTACATCACCATCACGCGATGGCTGATCAGCCGGACCACCGCCAGGTCATGGGCGATGAACAGCATCGACAGGCCGTATTCCTTCTGCAGGTCGCGCAGCAGGTTGATGATCTGTGCCTGCACCGAGACGTCCAGCGCCGAGACCGGCTCGTCGCAGATCAGCAACTTCGGCTGCACGATCAGCGCGCGGGCGATGCCGATGCGCTGGCACTGGCCGCCGGAGAACTCGTGCGGATAGCGGTTGATGTGCGAGGGCGACAGGCCAACGCGCTCCAGCCAGTGCCGCACCCGCGCGTCGCGGTCGGCGGCGCTGGTCTCCGGGTAGAGCGACTGCAGCGGCTCGGCGATGATCTGGCCGATCGTCATGCGAGGGTCCAGGCTCGCCAGCGGATCCTGGAACACCATCTGGATCTCGCGCCGCACCCCGCGCCAGCCCTCCTCGTCGAGGTTCTGCAGCGGCCGGCCGTGGAAGCTGATGCCGCCGGAGGTGACCGGCTGCAGGCCGATCAGCGCTCGCGCCAGCGTCGACTTGCCGCAGCCCGACTCGCCGACGATGCCCAGGGTCTCGCCGGGGAACAGGTCGAAGTTGATCTCCTCCACCGCGCGCAACAGGCTCGGCGCGCTCCAGGGCCAGCCGCTGCGCAGCGGGAAGTGCACGCGCAGGCGGCGGACGGAGAGAATGGGGGAACCCGGGTTGCTCATGTCTGATGCCGGTCGTCGGCTACGGGAATGCCTTACTCGAGGAGACTGCGCAGCATCCACGCCGTCTTCTCGTGCAGTTGCATGCGCTGCGTCAGCAAGTCGGCAGTGGGCTCGTCATGGGCCTTGTCGGCCTGCGGGAAGATGCTGCGGGCGGTCTTGACGCAGGCCTCGTGGCCCTCGACCAGCAGCCGCACCATGTCCATCGCTGCCGGTACGCCCTCGGTCTCCTTTATCGAGGACAGCGCGGCGTACTGCCGGTAGGTACCCGGCGCCGGGAAGCCCAGCGCGCGGATGCGCTCGGCCACCAGGTCCACCGCCAGCGCGGCCTCGTTGTAGTGGGTCTCGAACATCAGGTGCAGGGTGTTGAACATCGGCCCCGTGACGTTCCAGTGGAAGTTGTGGGTCTTCAGGTACAGCGTGTACTCGTCGGCCAGCAGGCGCGACAGGCCTTCGGCGATCGCCTTGCGGCTGTCCTTGCCGATGCCGATGTCGATCTTCGGCGCCGCTTTGCTCTGCTTGCTCTTGGCCATGACGGGTCTCCGTTGCTGGGGTTCTGTGAAGTCTAGGAAGCCGGGGACGGCGGGGGAAATGAATCCTTCCTTGGCAGGCGATTCATTCTCCCTAGACCGGACCCGGCCCGCCGCGTTCAGGCCGCCAGCAGCTTGCTCTTGCGGTAGTAGCTGAAGATGTCGTTGAGATTGCGCCGCGGCTTCCAGCCGAAGGTATCGCGGAACAGCCGCCCGTCGATGATCACCGGGTACTTGAAGTAGTTGATCAGGTAGGGCGGGAAGAAGGCGTTCCAGTTGAGCAGGTTGCTCCACATCTTCGGCAGCGCCGGCGGGATCGAGGGGATCGGCAGCTTGCTGCAGCCGCACTGGCTGACCGCCTCCTGGAACGCCACCCAGTCCTCGGGCGCGACGTTGTAGATGCCCGGCTTGTTCTGCTCGAAGGCGACGACGATGGCATCGGCCATGTCGTCGACGTGCAGGAACTGCATCATCGGCGAGAAGCCCAGCAGCACCGGTGCGATGCCGCGCGACAGCAGCAGCGACATGCTGTTGCGCACGCCGGGACCCAGCACGTTGCAGGGCCGCAGGATGGTGATGTTCAGCTCCGGGTACTTCCACAGGTAGATCTGCGCCAGGCTCTCCAGCTCCACCGAGTCGACCAGGTCCTGGGTGACCTCGCTGGCCTTCAGCGGCGCATCCTCGTCGAGCAGCGCCGGGTTATAGGCGCTGGCGCCGTAGACGTAATAGGTCGAATGGATGATGACCTGCTTGACCTCGTACTTGCGGCACAGCTCGAACAGCTTCTTGCTGCCCAGCACGTTGGCGTTGTAGCGGCGCTGGCGGTCCTGCTCGTGGGCAAAGAAGCGGCCGATGTGCATCACCGCATCGATCTTGTGGTTGCGGAAGATGTCCTCGAAGCCGCGCTTGTGCAGATCGACCTTGTACGAGGGGATGTCGGCATCGGTCTCGACCTTCTGGCGGAAGTCGACCGCGACCACGTTATAGCGGCCGTGCAGGCGCGCGATCACGCGCTTGGCCAGCGAGCCGGCGGCGCCGGTCACCAGGATGGTCTTCTTCCGGACCTGGGGCTTGGCCGCCATCAGTAGATCTCCTTGCGCTGTTCCAGACCATCCGTGATCAGGCGGCGAATCTCGGCCTTCACTTCCTCGACCTTCGCCGTCACCTCTTCCTCGCTCTCGATGTTGCACTCGAAGCTCATCGGCTTGCCGAAGTTGAGGTAGACCCGCGCCGGCAGCGGCAGCGGCGGCGCGATCGGGATGTAGGGCACGCCCAGCAGCCTGGCCAGCGGCGCGATGTTGGCGATCGCCGGCATGGTTTCCTCGCAGCCGACGATGCCGACCGGAATGATCGGCGTCTTGTGCTGCAGCGCCAGGTGCATGAAGCCGTTGCCGAAGCGCTGCAGCTTGTAGCGATCCTTGTAGAGCTTGCCGGAGCCGCGCACGCCCTCGGGGAAGACGATGATGACCTCCTCGGAATCCAGCATCTTGGCGCAGTTCAGCGGATCGCCGATCACCGCGCCGATCGAGTTCAGCATGTTGCCGAGGTAGGGCACCGTCGGGAAGAAGCGCTCGATCATGGCGCGCGCGGCGCGCGGCGCATGCGGGTTGGTGGCCAGGGCGGTGCCGACCATCACCCCGTCCATCGGCAGCTGGCCGGAGTGGTTGCCGATGATCAGCAGGCGGCCGTTGGCCGGGATGTTCTCCAGGCCGGTGGCGGTGACGCGGAAGTACTTGTCGTAGAGCCACTTGGAGATGCCCAGCGAGATCTTCACCGCGGCCTCGTTGTAGCCCCAGGGGTCGTAGCCGAAGCTGCCGACCGGTTTGGGAATCTTCTCCACCGCCGCCTCGATCTCCGGCGTCACGATCCGGCGCAGCAGCGCCTCACGCGGGCTGAAGCGGGCGATGTTCCTCAGTGTGTCCTTGATGCTCATTTTGTCTCGTGCCGGTCTGTGGCCGGCCTCCCCGTATTTTCGCTGACACGGTATGCGAAAAGGGGGCCAGCGGGAAGCCTGTTTTCAGGTGGCAGCAGCGATTTTCTCGTGGCCCTCGCGCTGCTGCAGTTTCCACAGGCGGGCATAGGCGCCACCGGCCGCCAGCAGCTGCCCGTGGCTGCCGCGTTCGACGATGCGACCCTGTTCCAGCAGCAGGATTTCGTCGGCATCGGTGATGGTCGACAGGCGGTGGGCGATGACCAGCGCGGTGCGCTGTGCCGCCACCTCGCGGATCGCCGACAGGATCGCCTGCTCCGAGCCCGAGTCCAGCGAAGAGGTCGCCTCGTCGAACACCAGGATCGCCGGATTCTTCAGCAGGGCGCGGGCGATGGCGATGCGCTGCTTCTCGCCGCCGGAGAGCTTGAGGCCGCGCTCGCCGACCATGGTGTCGTAGCCGTCGGGCAGTTGGGCGATGAACGCGTCGAGATGCGCCAGCCGTGCGGCCTGCTCGACCTCCTCCGGCGCCGCCGAGGGCCGGCCATAGGCGATGTTGTAGCGGATGGTGTCGTTGAACAGCACGGTGTCCTGCGGCACCACGCCGATCAGCCGCCGCAGGCTGTCCTGGCTGACACTGCGGATGTCCTGGCCGCCGATGCGGATCGCGCCGCCATCCGGGTCGTAGAAGCGGAACAGCAACCGCGCCAGGGTCGACTTGCCGGAGCCGCTGGGCCCGACCACTGCCACCTTGCGCCCCGGCGGGATCTCGAAGCTGACGCCGTGCAGGATCTGGCGCTTGCTGCCGTAGCCGAAATGGACGTTGTCGAAGGACACGCCGGCCTCGGCCGCCGGCACCACCATCTCCGGCGCGCCGGGGGCGTCGGCCACCTTCGGCTCCCGGTTGAGCAGGCTGAACATGCGCTGCATGTCCGTCATCGCGCGGCGGATCTCGCGGTAGACGAAGCCGAGGAAGTTCAGCGGCACGAACAGCTGGATGATGTAGGCGTTGATCGCAACGAAATCACCCAGGGTCATCGCGCCGGCGCTGACCTGCCGCGCCGCCAGCGCCATCATCCAGGTCAGGGCCACGGCAACGATCAGCGCCTGGCCGCCGTTGAGCGCACCCAGCGACAGGCGCTGTTGCTGCTGGGCGATCTCCCACTCGGCGAGGAAGCGGTCGTATTCGGCGGCCTCGTGCTTCTCGTTGCCGAACAGCTTGACCGTCTCGTAGTTCAGCAGCGAGTCGACCGCACGGGTGTTGGCCTTTGAATCCAGCCGGTTGGCCTCGCGCACATAGCGTGTGCGCCACTCGGTGACCATCACCGAGAAGAACACGTACAGCGCCACCGCCACCGCCGTGATCAGGGCGAAGCTGGCGCCGTAGTTGAACAGCAGGATGCCGGCGACCAGGGCGATTTCCAGCAGCGTCGGGATGATGTTGAACAGGGTGAAGCGCAGCAGGAAGCTGATGCCGGAGATGCCGCGCTCGATGTCGCGCGACAACCCGCCGGTACGGCGCGTCAGGTGGAAGTCCATGTCCAGCCGATGCAGGTGCTGGAACACGTTGAGCGCGGCACGACGCATGGCGCGCTCGCTGACGCGGCCGAACACCACGTCGCGCAGCTCGCCGAACAGCGCGCCGGCGAAGCGCATCGCGCCATAGGCCAGCAGCAGGGCCAGCGGGAACACGATCAGCTGGTCGGTCTTGAGGTCGAGGCTGTCGACCAGGTGCTTGAGCAGCATCGGCAGGGCAACGCCGGCGAGCTTGGCCAGCAGCAGGAAACCCATCGCGATGCTGACGCGGGCAGGGAATTCCGTGAGATAGGGCCACAGCGTGCGCAGCACCCTCCAGTCGGTGGAGGGGGCTGGGTCCTGGGAGGTTTCGGGGCGGAGATGGCGCATGGATCGAACCAGCATGTGGGCTGGCCGGCCTGACTTCAAGCTCAGACGATGCGCGGATGACCCTTGCGCTGCGCGCCCTCGGCGCGGATGCGTCGCGCCACGCCGGCGGCGCCGCCCGGCTCGGCCAGCTGGGCGATGTGGAACAACGCATCGCCCTCGTGCACCAGCGGCATCGACACGCGGCCGATGACGACGCCGGCCTCGCTCGCCAGCACCGGCTCGTCCAGTTCGCCCATGGGATCGCCGATCATGCCCAGTACCTGTCCTGCATGGACCTCCTCGCCCAGCGCCACCTGGGCGCGCAGGATGCCGCTGGCCGAGGCCCGCACCCAGGAATCCGTGGTGGCACGGACCGGCTCCGGCGGCGGCGTGTGCGGACGCTTGCCCGGTGGCAGCATGCCGATCGCTTCCAGCACGTTGAGCACGCCGCGCACGCCGATGCGGATGCAGACCTCGTCGAAGCGCAGCGCCTCGGAGGACTCGTACAGCAGCACCGGGATTTCCTTCTTGGTGGTGTACTCGCGCAGCGTGCCCTTGGTGGGCTTGGAATCCAGCACCAGCGGCGCGCCGAAGGCCCGCGCCAGTCGCAGGTTCTCGGGGTTGGTCAGGTCAGCACGGATCTGCGGCAGGTTGGGCCGGTTGATGGCGCCGGTGTGCAGGTCGATGCCGTAGCTGGAGCGCCCGACGATCTCCTTCAGGAACAGGTGCGCCAGGCGCGCGGCCAGCGAACCGCGCTCGCTGCCGGGGAAGCTGCGGTTGAGGTCGCGGCGATCCGGCAGATAGCGCGAGTGGTGCAGGAAGGCCAGGGTATTGACGATCGGTACCGCCAGCAGCGTGCCGCGCAGCTGCTTCAGCACCGGCAGGCTCAGCAGGCGGCGGATGATCTCGACGCCGATGATCTCGTCGCCGTGCAGGGCGGCGCTGACGAAGAGGGTCGGCCCCGGCTCACGGCCGCGGACCACGCGCACCGGCAGGGTTACAGGAGTATTGGTGTAGAGGTTGGCGACCGGCAGCTGGATGTTGCGACGCTCGCCGAGGGCGACGACTTCGCCGCCGATTTCGAAGACGGCTGGAGTTTTGTTTTTCATGGCGCGCTCCTTTGGTCTCGTGGGAGCGGCTTTAGCCGTGTCCCTTGGTCCGGGTATTCCCCGGCCGGGCATTCTTCTCGACGAACTCGATCACCTGCTCGGCAATATCCACGCCGGTGGCGTTTTCGATACCTTCCAGCCCCGGCGAGGAATTCACTTCCATCACCACCGGCCCGTGGTTGGAACGCAGGATGTCAACGCCGGCGACATTGAGCCCCATGATCTTGGCCGCACGCACCGCGGTGCTGCGCTCCTCCGGCGTGATCTTCACCGCTACCGCCGTGCCGCCGCGGTGCAGGTTGGAGCGGAATTCACCGGGGCGCGCGGTACGCATCATCGCCGCCACCACCTTGCCGCCAATGACGAAGCAGCGGATGTCGCTACCCTTGGCTTCCTCGATGAATTCCTGCGCCAGGAAGTAGGCGTCGAGGCCGCGGAAGGCGTCGATCACCGACTCGGCCGCCTTGTCGGTCTCCGCCAGCACCACGCCCTGACCCTGCGTGCCCTCGATCAGCTTGATCACCATCGGCGCGCCACCGACCAGGCCGATCAGGTCATGGGTATCGTCGGGCGAGTGGGCGAAGCCGGTCCTGGGCATGCCGATGCCCTTGCGTGCCAGCAGCTGCAGCGCGCGCAGCTTGTCGCGGGCGCGGGTGATGGCCACCGATTCGTTGAGGCAGTAGACGTCCATCATCTCGAACTGCCGTACCACCGCGGTGCCGTAGAAGGTCACCGAGGCGCCGATGCGCGGAATCACCGCGTCGTAGCCCTGCAGCTTGACCCCGCGGTAATGGATTTCCGGCGAGTGCGGCACGATGTTCATGTAGCAGCGCAGCACGTCGATCACGCAGACATCGTGGCCACGCTTTTCGGCGGCCTCGATCAGGCGGCTGGTCGAGTAGAGACGGCGGTTGCGCGACAGGATCGCGATCTTCATCGACGCTTGCCCAACAGGTAGGAGGATGCGGGATCGACCACGTAGCGCCCGGAGAGTGCCGTGCGCCCCAGCAACATGCGGAATCTCATCGTATCACGCGCAGTCAGCGAGATTTCGATGTCCCAGGTCTCGCGGCCGACGGTCACCGGCGTGCGGATGAAGGGCCTCAATTCACGGTGTCCGCCGGAGTCGGTGACCCAGCGCTCGTCGATGATGTCAGCCTCGCACCAGGTCTCCTGCTGCGACTGCTGCAGGGCATGCACGCCAAAGCGCACGCGGCCCGGCGCGGGACGCTCGATGGCAAAGGCGTGGATCGCCGAGGTACGCGCGCCGGTATCCATCTTGGCCTTGATCTGGCGGATGCCCAAACCCGGCAGCGCGACCCACTCGCGCCAGCCCAGCATCCGCGGCCTCATGACGGTCTTTTCGATGCGCAAAGGGCTTTGATCGGTTGTTGTTGGAATGGCGCAATTAGACAACAAAACAGCGGTCCCCGATGAGGCGGATTTACGCTTGTCGGCCGGGCGTGGCCCGCCCGATACTGGCCGCAGACGCCATGGAGCCGCGCATGAGCACCGAGTATCGCAACCTGCAGGAGTTCTACCCTTACTACCTCGGGGAGCATTCCGACCGCACCTGCCGCCGCCTGCACTTCATCGGCAGCAGCCTCGGCCTGCTGCTGGTGGCTTACGCACTGGCGACCCAGACCTGGTGGCTGATCGCCGCGGCCTTCGTGCAGGGCTACGCCTTCGCCTGGGTCGGGCACTTCTTCTTCGAGCACAACAAGCCGGCCACCTTCCAGTACCCCTGGCTGTCCTATCTGGGCGACTGGAAGATGTGGTGGCAGATGCTGACCGGAAAAATCAAGTTTTGATCCGCCAAAGGCGGTAAAATCGCGCCCCGTCGAGCGGGGCGTTTTCATTTTTACTGCCATGAACCAGCTGCATTCCTATGATGTGATCGTGATCGGTGGCGGGCATGCCGGCACCGAGGCCGCGCTGGCGGCTGCGCGCATGGGCCGCCACACCCTGCTGGTCACGCAGAGCATCGAGACTCTCGGGCAGATGTCCTGCAATCCGGCCATCGGCGGCATCGGCAAGGGCCACTTGGTCAGGGAAATCGATGCCCTGGGCGGCCTCATGGCCCGCGGCGCCGACCACGCCGGCATCCAGTTCCGCATCCTCAACGGCAGCAAGGGTCCGGCAGTGCGCGCCACCCGCGCCCAGGCCGATCGCCTGCTGTACAAGGCCTTCGTCCGTCGCACGCTGGAAACCCAGCCGAACCTCGACCTGTTCCAGCAGGAAGTCGAGGACATCTCGGTCGAGGGCGGTCGCGTCACCGGCGTGGTCACGCGCATGGGCCTGCAGTTCTTCGCCCCCAGCGTGGTGCTGACCAGCGGCACCTTCCTCGGCGGGCGCATCCACATCGGCCTGTCCAACTACCAGGGCGGCCGCGCCGGCGATCCGCCGTCGAACGCGCTGTCCTCGCGCCTGCGCGAACTGATGCCGCGCACCGGCCGCCTCAAGACCGGCACGCCGCCGCGCCTCGACGGCCGCACGATCGACTGGGCCGTGCTGCAGGAGCAGCCGGGCGACGATCCGCTGCCGGTGTTCTCGTTCATGGGTTCGCGCGCCGACCATCCGCGCCAGATTCCCTGCCACATCACCCACACCAACGAGCAGACCCACGACATCATCCGCAGCGGCTTCGACCGCTCGCCGATGTTCACCGGCGTGATCGAGGGCGTCGGCCCGCGCTACTGCCCCAGCGTCGAGGACAAGGTCAACCGCTTCGCCGACAAGACCTCGCACCAGATCTTCCTCGAACCGGAAGGCCTGACCACCAGCGAGATCTATCCCAACGGCATTTCCACCTCCCTGCCCTACGACATCCAGGAGCGCTTCGTGCGCACCATGAAGGGCCTGGAGAACGTGCGCATCCTGCGCCCGGGCTATGCCATCGAGTACGACTACTTCGACCCGCGCGACCTGCAACGCACGCTGCAGACCAAGACCCTGTCCGGCCTGTACTTCGCCGGCCAGATCAACGGCACCACCGGCTACGAGGAAGCCGCGGCGCAGGGCCTGCTGGCCGGCATCAATGCCGCGCGCCATGCCCGCGACGAGCCGGAATGGACGCCGCAGCGGCATGAGTCGTACATCGGCGTGCTGGTCGACGACCTCATCACCCGCGGCACCACCGAGCCCTACCGCATGTTCACCTCGCGCGCCGAGCATCGCCTGCTGCTGCGCGAGGACAATGCCGACCTGCGCCTGACGCCGGCAGGCCGCGAACTGGGGCTGGTCGACGATGCGCGCTGGGTGCGGTTCGAGCAGAAGCGCGAGGCGGTGGAGCAGGAACGCGGCCGCCTGCAGGATCTCTGGCTCAAGCCCGCACAGCTGGCGCAGCCGGAGATCGTCGCGGTGTTCGGCGCACCGCCGGTATCCTCGGGCTTGTCCGGCATCGACCTGCTGAAGCGCCCCGAAGCCAGCTACGCGACGCTGCAGCGCCTCAGCCTGGCACCGCAGGAGATCGATCCGCTGGTGGCCGAGCAGGTCGAGATCCAGTGCAAGTACGCCGGCTACATCGACCGCCAGCAGCTGGAGATCGAGCGCCTGCGTCGCTACGAGGATGCGCCGCTGCCGGCGGACTTCGACTATGTCGCGGTAGTGGGCCTGTCCAATGAGGTGCGGCAGAAGCTGCTCGATCACCGCCCGGAAACCGTGGCCCAGGCCGGACGCATCTCCGGCGTTACTCCGGCAGCGGTGTCGCTGCTGCTGATTCACCTGCGCAAGAGCGGACGCCTGCGCCAGCCCGCAAGTGCCGCCGCGGCCGCTGGATAAAACAACCACCCCGCATTCACATTGCATTCAGCCCGCCGCCTTAATCTCGGCGCACCTTGCAGCGAATTACTTCGAACTACATCGACAGGAGCTTCTCCATGCAGAACAAGATTCTTTCCGCCCTGATGGTTGCCGCCGCCGTTGCCGCCGCCCCGGCGATCGCCGCCGACGCCAAGGCCGGCGCCGGCATTAACTTGCAGGTCGACACCGGCGTCAACGCCAATGCGAATGCCAGCGCCCAGGGCGAGGCTGCCAGCAGCGGCCCGACGCTGACCGAGCAGATCGGCACCAAGGCCGGCGCTGCCAAGGACGCCACTGTTGACGCCGCTGTCGGCGCCAAGGACTACACCGTCGAAAAGGCCGGCGCCGCGAAGGACTACACGGTCGAAAAGGCCCAGGCCGCGAAGGAAGGCAGCAAGAAGCTGGCGAAGAAGGGTGTCGAGAAGACCAAGGCTGGCGCAGCCAAGACCAAGGAAGTGGTCGGCGGCGGCCTGACCGCCACCGGCAACGTGCTGAACAAGGCTGGCAGCGCCCTCACCGGCGGCGCGGCAGCCGGCGGTTCGGCCAACGCCACGACCGGCGGCGTCAACGTCGAAGGCCAGGTCGAAGCCGGCGCGACGACCAAGTAACACGGGTTTCGGTCCCCCAAGTCCTCGCGTCCCCCGGCGCGGGGCACCCCCCGGCCCTCTCCGGCGTCAAAACCGGAGAGGGCTTTCTTGTTCATGGGCCGCGCTGCAGCCGCGGCAGCCAGTCCTGCAAGGCCGTGCCCTCGTCGCGCAGCCAGCGGCGATGCTCCTCGTAATCCGGCATCTGCCGGCCGACCAGGGCCCAGAAGCGCGACGAATGGTCGCGATGCACCAGGTGGCAGAGCTCGTGTACCGCGACGTAGCGGAACACCGCGGGCGGCGCCAGCAACAATCTCCAGGACAGGCAGATCAGTCCACCCGGATTGCAGCTGCCCCACTGCGTGCGCGGATCGTTGACCCGCAGGCCGGCATGGCGCACGCCCAGGCGCGCCGCTTCCTCTTCCAGCAGCCGGGCTGCCTGCAGCTTCGCCTGCCGCAGCAGGCCCTGGCGCAGCACCGTTTCCAGCCGCGCGGCATCCGCCAGCATGGCGGCTGGCGCCAGCAACTCCAGCTGCTCCGTGCCGATGCGCAGCTGCGGCCGCCCCAATGCGGGCAGGCGAAGCAGGGGCAGGCGCCGGCCTTCGTACAACAGGACATCGCTGTCATCCCAGCTCAGCCGCGGCACGGCCCGCTGCTGGCGCTGCTGCTGCAGCTCGCCCAGCTTCTCGCGCACCCAGCCATCGCGCTCATGCAGGAAGGCCAGGGCCCGCGATCGCGACACCCAGCGCGGATAGACCAGCCGCACCTCGCCATCCGGCCGCACCTCGACCCGCAGGTTGCGGGCGCGCCGGCTGACGCGTTCGACCAGGCGATAGTCATCGCCTTGCAGTTCGAAGCGGAGCTGGAGGGGAAAATCGGACAAGTGATTTTCTGTTTAACTAAATATCTACGATATGTATTTTTAGCACAAACTGACCCGGTCGTCGCCGGATGACTGCGGAACCGAAAATGACAGGGCTGCCGCGCTGCCATGCAACGGCAATTTTTTTGTCACCACCGCAGCCGGGCCCCGTAATTGCAGCGTTTGCTGCGATGCACATGTGCGTTATCCACAGGCTTATCCCCCTGTCCTGTCGATAAAACCTACTACCCGTTCAACGCGCGCTGTAGCCCACCTTGGCCAGCACGCCGTCAAGCTCGTCCAGCGAATGGAATTTCACGCGCAGCTCGCCGCGGCCACTGCCATCGGCCTGCACCGTGACCGGGCAGGCCAGCAGGTCGGACAGCTCGCGTTCCAGCAACTGCCAGTCGCTGGGCTTGGCCGGACGGAACACGATCGTGGCGTCCCGCGCCTGCGCCAGCTTGCGCTCCAGCGCGCGCACCGTGAGCTTGTGCCGGATCACCTCGTCGGCCCAGCGGACCTGCTGGTCCAGCGGCAGGCCGGCCAGCACCTTGGCGTGGCCGAAGTGGATATGCCCCTCGTTGACCAGGTTCTGCACCATCGGCGCCAGGTTGAGCAGGCGCAGGTAGTTGCTGACGTACTCGCGCGACTTGCCGATGCGCTTGCCGATCTCCTCGTGGGTCATGCCATGGATCTCGCCCAGGCGCTTCAAGCCCGCGGCGGCTTCCATCGGTGTCAGCGACTCGCGCTGCAGGTTCTCGATCAGGCCGACGACGAAGGCCTCGTCGTCCGACAGGTCGTCGCGGATCACCGCGGGGATTTCGTGCAGGCCGGCCTGCTGCGCCGCGCGCCAGCGGCGCTCGCCGGCCAGCAGCTCGTAACCCCAGACCCGGGTGCGCAGCACGATCGGCTGCACCACCCCGGATTCACGGATCGACTCGGCCAGCTCCCGCAGCGCAGCGGGGTCGAAGTGACGGCGTGCCTGCTGGCTTCCCGGGCGGATCAGGTCGATCGGGATTTCCTGGATGACGCTGGCAGCGCGCTTCTTGCTCATCCATTCATTGTACGGCGCAGCCTTCCGGGCATGGGATAATGACCTTGAAAGAGAAGGAGAAAGACAATGGAAGAACACTTCCGCGCAATCATCGAAGCGATCGGGGAAAACCCCGAGCGCGAGGGATTGCTGCGCACCCCGCAGCGCGCGGCCAAGGCCATGGAGTTCCTGACCCAGGGCTACGAGCAGGATATCGGCGAGATCGTCAACGGCGCGGTATTCGAATCGGCCAACGACGAGATGGTGATCGTCAAGGACATCGAGCTGTACTCGATGTGCGAGCACCACATGCTGCCCTTCGTCGGGCGCGCCCATGTGGCCTACCTGCCGGACGGCAAGGTGATCGGCCTGTCGAAGATCCCGCGCATCGTCGACATGTACGCCCGCCGCCTGCAGATCCAGGAAAACCTGACCCAGCAGATCGGCCAGTGCCTGCAGGACACCATCGGCGCCAAGGGCGTCGGCGTGGTCATCGAAGCGAAACATCTCTGCGCGATGATGCGCGGCGTACAGAAGCAGAATTCCAGCATGGTGACCTCGTTCATGCTGGGCCGTTTCCGCGAAGACCATCGCACGCGGCAGGAATTCCTCGAGCTGATCCGGCGTCATAACTGAGGGCGCGGACGGTTCCGCCGCGTCCAAAGCGGGGCTAAACTGCGTAACGTCATGACGGCCGCAGCCTGATTGAGTGCTAGCAGCCAGGCCCAAGTCCTTGTTATTGCCAAAGTTTGAAGACGCCATGCTGAACGGAAATAATCCTGACCTACCCGCCCAGCGGGAAGTTCTCACCAGCCTGGAACCGATGGTCCGCGAGCTGATGTCGCGCCATCGCGACAGCCGCAAGCTGTGGATGCCCAGCGACCTGATGCCGGCCGACGAGCAGTCCGACGCCGAGCACGATGCCGAACTGGCGGCCCTGCGCGAACGCGCGCGCGGCCTGCCGGACGGCGTGCGCGTGGCCGTGGCGCTGAACCTGCTGACCGAGGAAGGCCTGCCGCATTTCCACCGCCTGGTCGCGATCTACATGGGCCACAGCGGCGCCTGGGCCGAGTGGAACAACCTCTGGACCGCCGAGGAAGACCGCCATGGCTGCGTGCTGCGCGACTATGTGCGCGACGCGCGCGTGTTCAACATGAAGGCGCTGGAACTGATGCAGTTCCAGTACGTCGAGTCCGGCTTCGACCCGGACTGGAAGGACGACCCCTATCGTCTGCTGGCCTATACCAGCCTGCAGGAGAAGGCGACACAGACCTCGCATGCCAATGCCGGTCGCCTCGCCGCGCAGTACGAGCCCAAGCTGCAGAAGATCCTGGCGCACATCTGCGCCGACGAAGCGCGGCATTACGTGTTCTACCGCGACGCCTTCTCCGCCGTGATGAAGGCCGACACCAACCGCGCGCTGGCCTCGCTGGCCGCGGTGGCGCCGGCGCTGGCGATGCCCGGCCACAACATCGCCGGCTTCGCGCAGATGTCCGAGGTCGAGCGCCGCGCAGGCATCTACGGCCCGCGCGAGTACCTCAAGCTGGTCGAGGAACTGGTGCGGCACTGGGCGATCGACAGGATGACCGGCCTGTCGGCGATGGGCCGCGCCGCGCAGGACAAGGTGATGCAGCTGCCGCAGCGCCTCAACCGCATGGCCGAGTACATCGAGTCGAAGGCGCATACGCGCAGCTTCTCCTTCGAATTCATCTACCAGCGCGCCTTCGAGATGGCCGGCGGCACGGTCCGCTGACGCTCGCTCGCTGAAACGGCAGCTAGCGGATCACGCTGAAGCCGGCGCCGGGCTGGCCGGCGGATGCCTGCCACTCGACCTGCTCGACCCGGGAAGCCGGCGGCCCGCGTTCCAGCCAGCGACGCAGCGTCTGCAGCGCCTGCGCTTCGCCGGCGGCCACGCCCTCGACCCTGCCGTCCGGCAGGTTGCGGACCCAGCCGTCCAGCCCCAGGCGACTTGCCTGCTCCAGCGTGCTCTGGCGGAAAAACACGCCCTGCACGCGTCCGGACACGATGAAGCGGTAACATTCACGCATTGATCGAGCAGCAGGTGGTTTCATGAGCATCATAAATCGCATCCGCCGTGGCGTCGCCGCGATGCGCGAACTGCGCGGCCAGCCGCTGCCCGAGGGCGAGCCGGAGCTGATGGCCTTCTCCGCGGCGATCCCGCTGGGCCCGGGCGGCGCACCGCTGTGGCAGTTCGACCTGCAGGTCACCACCGAGCCGCATGCCGACGGCGAGAAGCTGCGCATCCGTGCGCGCATCCAGACCAACCTGGCCTCGACCCTGCGCCCGGCGCTGGGCGCGCCGCAGCAGTTCTCCGACAGCCGCGCGCTGACCCTGGCCGAGCGCACCGGCTCGATGGTGCAGCGCACTGCCGCCCGCGTGCTGGCGCTGCCGGCGGTGCGTGCCTTTGCCGAGCCGCTGCTGCGCAATGACTTCAACACCTGGATCGAGGTGCAGGCCTCCACCGCCTCGCTCGACGCCGGCTCCGCCGACCTGCTGCCGCAGAGCGACAAACTGGCGGCGCTGGGCATCCAGCCCAGGCGCGCCGGCGACCAGCCGATCGCCGAAACCTGGAGCGGCCAGGCCGCCGACGGCTTCGCCCAGGTCTCGCTGCTGCAGCTGGACAAGCGCCACCTGCCGCCGCGGCTGGCCAAGCGCGTCGGCGACAAACCGTTCCAGCTGGCGGCAGCGATCGTCAATACGGCGCAGCAGAAGTAGAAAAATCCTTCTTGCCACGGATTACGCGGATGAACGCGGATAAAACCATCTATTTTTGCTTTGATCCGCGTTCATCCGTGTTCATCCGTGGCAAAAAATCTTTTCCTGGCGCCCCAACGCTGATGTCCCGCTCCTGATGCAGCAATCCCGCTCACGCGAGGTGCTGCACCTGGCTCTGCCGATCATCGGCGGCATGACCTCGCAGAACCTGCTGAACCTGGCCGACGCATGGATGGTGGGCGGACTCGGCTCCACCGCGCTGGCGGCAACCGGCCTGGCGAACTTCGTCAACTTCATCGCCTTCGCCTTCATCATGGGTTTCTCCACCGCGGTGCAGGCGATCGCCGCGCGCCGCGCCGGCGAGGGCCACAGCGAGGAGCTGGCGGTGCCGCTCAACGGCGGCCTGCTGCTGTCGCTGCTGATCGGCGTGCCGATGTCGGCGCTGCTGATCTGGTTCACGCCGGAGATCCTCGGCGCGCTGAGCAATGATCCGGCAGTGGTGAAGGAAGGCACGCCCTACCTGCAATGGCGCCTGGTGGCAGTAGCGGCGGTGGGCATGAACTTCGCGTTCCGCGGCTACTGGAGCGCGGTGAAGATGACACGGCTGTACATGCTGACGCTGATCGAGATGCACGCGCTGAACTTCCTGTTCAGCTATTCGCTGATCTACGGCCACTTCGGCCTGCCGGCCATGGGCGTGGCTGGCGCCGGCCTCGGCACCACGCTGGCCACGGTCGCCGGCACCGGCATCTACTTCTTCTTTGCCGCGCGCCACGCCAAGCCGCATGGCTTTCTGGTGCGCCGGCCGACGCCGGAGCAATTCCGCAGCCTGCTGCGGCTGAGCATCCCCTCCTCGATCCAGCAGCTGCTGTTCTCCGGCGGGTTCCTCGCGCTGTTCTGGATCATCGGCCAGGTCGGCACCCAGCAGCTGGCGGTGGCCAACGTGCTGATCACCATCACCCTGACCGCGGTGCTGCCGGCCATGGGCTTCGGCATCGCCGCGGCAACGCTGTGCGCGCAGGCGCTCGGCCGCAAGGATCCGGCGGACGCGCACCGCTGGGCCTGGGACACCTATCGTGTCGCGCTATGGGTATTCGCCGCGATGTCCCTGCCGATGCTGCTGTTCCCCGGCCCGGTGCTGGGCTTCTTCGTGCGCGATCCGGCGCTGGTGGAGCTGGGACGCGCACCGCTGCAGCTGATGGGCCTGACCATCGCCCTCGACGGCCTCGGCCTGATCATGATGCAGGCCCTGCTCGGCGCCGGCGCGGCCAAACTGGTGATGAAGGTGGCGGTCGGCCTGCAATGGCTGCTGTTCCTGCCGCTGGCCTACCTGCTGGGTCCGGTGCTGGGCCATGGCCTGCTGGCGCTGTGGCTGGCGATGGGCGCCTACCGCCTGCTGCAGGCGCTGATCTTCACCGTTGCCTGGCAGCGTCGCGGCTGGGTCGCGATCCGCATCTAGAAACCGCGCAGCAGCCACCAGATCAGCGCGACCACCGCCGCAAAGCCCGCAGCCAGCAGCGCCAGGCCCGCACGCCGCTGCCCCGGCCCGGCGACGACGATGCCGTGGCGCCGCTCCTGCTCTTCCAGGTACTCGCCCAGCAGGCGCGCATTGATGCGGTTGGCCTTGAAGGCGAAATCGAACACGTCGCCCAGCAGCGGCACCAGGCCGACCACGGCGTCGAGCGCGGCGAAGCCGGTCATCTTCAGCAGCAGCGGCCGCGGCGCGCCGATCTTGACGCCCTCCCAGACCACGAAGCCGGAGGCCGCCAGGCCCAGCACGTCGCCCAGCACCGGCACCAGTCCGATGATCGAATCGGCGCCGATGCGCCAGCCGATGCCGGGGATGCGGATCGCCTCGTCGAGCAGGCGGGTCATGCGCTCCAGGCGCTGGCGCGAGGCGCGCACCGCCTCCAGCGGGGGTAGCTCAGCGTTCCGGATAGTGTCCATGAGGGCAATTATTGATCCTGCGGCGGCCACTTGAACACGCTGCGTGCCGCTTCGAGCACGGTCGCCGACAGATTCTGCGTGCCTTGTAAACGTTTGATCGCCGCTTCAATACGGCTACCCTATGTGCCATAACCAGCTGAAACAAGGATTACCGGGGCCATGCGGGCATTGCTGTACAAACTGATGTTCATGCTCGCCTACTGGGGCTTCCGTCCGTTCAGCCGCTATATCCATTACACGACCACGCCGGCCTCGCTGCGCGAAAACCTCAAGATCGACCCGACCAAGCCGG
>DATILC010000370.1:0-3418 GCA_035476855.1 Solimonas sp.
GCAGCCGTTGATCACGTAGTGGTCGCCATCGCGCACCGCGGTGGTCGCCAGCATCCCCGGATCGGAGCCGGCGCCCGGCGCGGGCTCGGTCATCGCGAAGCAGGAGCGCGTGCGGCCCTCGCACAACGGCCGCAGCCAGCGCTCCTTCTGCGCCGGCGTGGCGACGATCTCCATCAGGTGGATGTTGCCCTCGTCCGGCGCATGGATGTTCAGCGCCACCGGACCCAGCGGCGAGTAGCCGGCCTCCTCGAACACGATCGCCTTGGCGATGTGCGACAGGCCAAGACCGCCGAACTCGTGGGAGGCATGCGGCGTCAGCAGGCCGGCGTCGCGCGCCAGCGCCACCAGCTCGCTTCGCAGTTCCTCGGTGGGGCCGTGCGCGGTCTGGCGCGGATCGCGCTCATACGGGATGACGCGTTCGGCGATGAACTGGCGCGTTCGCTGCTGCAGGTCCTGCAGCTCGGGACTGAGGGAGAAATCCATGGTCGGGCTCGGCTGGTGTCTGGGGGCGAAGGTACACGATCGTCGGCCGCGCCTGCGCCAGCAGTCCCCTTCCTGCCGGAAGAGGACTCAGGGAATAAAAAGAACCGGACGGCAACCCCCGTTGCTTGACCCATCCGGTAACGAGGAGAGTTACAGGCCGCGCGAAATCAGTTCCTTCATGATCTCGTTGGTGCCGCCAAAAATGCGCATCACGCGGGCATCGGCCCAGGCACGGGCCACCGGGTATTCCCACATGTAGCCGTAGCCACCGTGCAGCTGCACGCACTCGTCGATGACCTTGTTCATCATGTCGGAGCACCAGTACTTGGCCGCGGCCGCCGCCTCGGGCGAGAGCTTGCGCTGCAGCACCAGCTCCAGGCAGCGGTCGACATAGACCTGCCCCAGCTCGATCTCGGTGCGCATCTCGGCCAGCTTGAACCTGGTGTTCTGGAACGAAGCCACCGGCTTGCCGAAGGCCTTGCGGCCCTTGGTGTACTCGACGGTGTGCTCGAAGGCGGCGCGGGCGCCGGCCACCGACATCACCGCGATCACCATGCGCTCCCAGGCCAGCTCCTTCATCAGCATGATGAAGCCCTGGCCGATGGCCTTCGGGCCACCAAGAATGTTGGACCTGGGGATGCGCACGTTGTTGAAGAACAGCTCGCAGGTGTCCTGCGCCTTCATGCCGACCTTCTTCAGCGGCCTGGCCTTGGAGAAGCCCGCCCGATCGGCCTCGACGATCACCAGGCTGACGCTCTTGCCGCCCTCGTCGCCCTCGCCCATCTTCACCGCGACGATCACCATGTCGCAGAGATAGCCGTTGGTGATGAAGGTCTTGGTGCCGTTGAGAATCAGGTCATCGCCGTCCTCGACCGCGCGCATCTTCATGCCCTGCAGGTCGGAGCCGGTGCCCGGCTCGGTCATGGCGATGGCACCCACCGCCTCGCCCGACACCAGTTTCGGCAGCCAGTGGCGCTTCTGCTCCTCGGTGCCGTGGTTCAGCACATAGGGCGCGACGATGTCCGAATGCACCGGCCAGCCGATGCCGGAGGCGCCTGCGTAGAGCAGTTCCTCAAGGTAGACCACGCTGTACAGGCGATCTGCGCCGAGGCCGCCGTACTCCTCCGGCACGGTCAGGCTCAGCATGCCCATCTCGCCGGCCTTGTTCCACAGCGCACGGTCGACATGCTGCTGCTCCTCCCAGCGCTCGTGATGCGGCGTGATCTCCTCGGCGATGAAGCGCCGCACGCTGCGGCGGAAATCCTCGTGCTCGGCACTGAACAGCGTGCGCGGCACCATCGGGGCGATCTGCTGGAGGAAGGAAGCTTGTGCGGCGGTCATCGGAACTCTCGGTGAGCGGTGTCGTTCGGCGTCAGAGGCGCCGCAGGTAGAAATACAGCGGGAAGTCTTCGCCCTTGCGATCCATCACGCCGAGTACGCTGCGCTCGCCGAGCTTGCGGAAGTGATCGAACACCGGGTGCTTGTCGTAGCACATGGTGGCGGTGACCACGCCGCGGTACTCGACGCGGCGCAGCGAGGCACTGCCCATGATCGGGTTGGCGATGCGGCCGCCGTCGGGGCCGGCGGAGATGATCGGGTCGACATCGTTACGCGAGCGGAAGGTCTTGCCGACCCAGCGCATCGCCGGCAGCTGCTGCTCGCCCGGGTGGCCGGTGTTGAACACGCCACCGCTCCACTCGCCGATCATGAAAGCCTCCTCGACCGCCGGCAGGGCGTCGAACAGAGCCTCCAGTACCGCCAGCGGGGTTTTCTCCTTGCTGGCGGCGAGTTGCTCGAACTGCTGTTGGTGGTTCATGCGGCGGTCCTCCGGGTCTGGTCATGGGCATGCAGCGGCAGCAGCTGGGCCGGCGGCGGACGCAGGGCCAGGAAGCGCTTCAGGGTCAGCATGAAGCGTCCCGGCGCCTCCACCGGCACGATGTGGCCGCACCAGCCGAACTCGATCACCCGCGTCTCCGGCGCATAGTCGGCGATGCGGCGCTGGCCTTCCGGCGGGAACACCGCTGAGCGGCGCCCGACGATCACCCACAGCGGCACCCGCACCCGGCGCAGCGATTCGCGGAAATCGTAGTCCTGCTCGACGAAGGCGCGTACGCAGGCGAGGTAGATCGGCCAGTCGTCCGGATCGATCAGCAGCCCCGGCCGGCTGCCGCCGCCCAGGCGGAACAGCAGCTTCCACAGGGGATTGCCAATGCAGTTGCCGAAGAACTCGGCGAACCAGGTCCAGAACTGCTGCTGCAGCGAGCGCGGCAGCTGGAGGAACGGGGTGTCGAGGCCAAAGGGCTCGAACGCAGCCAGCAGCTCGCGCGCCCGCTCGAAGGCCTGCTCGTTGTCGCCTCCCATCAGCCCCCAGCTCCAGCCTTCGCGGTTGGCGATGCACGGCGTCTGGTCGACGTGGAGGTAGGCGGCGATGCGCTCGAAACCGTAGCGGCGCTGGTATTCGAGGCCGGTGGCGGCGCCGATCGAGTAGCCGACCAGCTTCGGCCGCTGCAGCTGCAGGTGCTGGATCAGGTCATGGACGTCGTCGGCGTTCTGGCGCAGCGCGTCCGGCTGCGACAGCCGCACGCCACGTGAACCGCCGAAACCGCGGAAGTCCAGCAGGATGAAGCGGCGACGCAGCGCGAACGGCAGCACGAAGGGCAGCCACATCGCGGCGCGCATGCCGAAGGCGTGCAGCATCACCACCGCCGGGCCGCGACCGACATCGAGGTAGTGCAGCTGCGCGCCGTCGCGGGTCTGGAAATGCGGCATGCTATTTCAGCGACTTCTTCTGCACCGAGGCGGCCTCGAAGTGCTCGACCTGAAAAGCCTCCGCCGCGGAAACCTTGGCATGGGCCGCCCCCTGCAACAGGCCGAGGCACAGGCCGACGACGACCGCGGAAATTCTTGCGTGCACGGCGGAGCTCCTTGAAACCTA